>NZ_JAAGPO010000270.1:0-11073 GCF_017104825.1 Burkholderia sp. Ac-20345
TGGTGCGCAGTTCGCGTTCTTCGCGATCGTCGCGGTGCTGGCGCTTGCGCTGCGCCGCCTGCCAGGCCATCTGCCGACGCTCGCGCTCGCATCGCTCGCACTGCTCGCGGCGGTGCGCTACGTGTGGTGGCGCACCACGCAGACGCTCGATTTCCGCGGCCCGGTCGAGGCGGTTGCCGGCTACCTGCTGTACGGCGCGGAAGCCTATACGTGGATGATCCTGCTGCTCGGCTTCGTGCAGACCGCATGGCCGCTCGACCGGCCGATCGTGCCGCTGCCCGACGATCCCGATACCTGGCCGACCGTCGACATCTACATCCCGACCTACAACGAGCCGCTGTCGGTTGTGAAGCCGACCGTGTTCGCCGCGCAGAGCATCGACTGGCCGAGCGCAAAGCTGCGCGTGTACCTGCTCGACGACGGCAAGCGCCCCGAGTTCGCGGCATTCGCGCGCGAGGCAGGCATCGACTACCTGACGCGCGACGACAACCGCCACGCGAAGGCCGGCAACATCAACCGCGCGCTGCCGAAGACGCACGGCGAATACATCGCGATCTTCGACTGCGATCACGTGCCGACGCGCTCGTTCCTGCAGACGACGATGGGCGTGTTCCTGCGCGACCCGAAGTGCGCGCTGGTGCAGACGCCGCACCATTTCTTCTCGCCCGATCCGTTCGAGCGCAACCTCGGCACGTTCCGCGAGATCCCGAACGAGGGCAACCTGTTCTACGGCCTCGTGCAGTCGGGCAACGACCTGTGGAACGCGACGTTCTTCTGCGGCTCGTGCGCGGTCCTGAAGCGCACCGCACTCGAAGAGGTGGGCGGCGTCGCGGTCGAGACCGTGACCGAGGATGCGCACACGGCGCTCAAGCTGCACCGGCGCGGCTATACGTCGGCTTACCTGCCGACCGTGCAGGCGGCCGGCCTCGCGACCGAAAGCCTCGCGGGCCACGTGAAGCAGCGCACGCGCTGGGCGCGCGGGATGGCGCAGATCTTCCGCATCGACAACCCGTTCCTCGGGCGCGGGCTCGGCTTCATCCAGCGGATCTGCTACGGCAACGCGATGCTGCACTTCTTCTACGGGATTCCGCGGCTGGTGTTCCTGACGATCCCGCTCGCGTACCTGTTCTTCCACCTGTACTTCATCAACGCGTCGGCGCTCGCGCTCGCGAGCTACGTGATCCCGTATCTTGTGCTCGCGAACGTCGCGAACTCGCGGATGCAGGGGCGCTACCGCCATTCGTTCTGGGCCGAGGTCTACGAGTCGGTGCTCGCGTGGTACATCGCGCTGCCGACCACCGTCGCGTTCTTCAGCCCGAAGCACGGCAAGTTCAACGTGACCGACAAGGGCGGCAAGATCGACGAAGGCTACGTCGACTGGTCGACGTCGAAGCCGTACCTGGTGCTGTTCGGGCTGAACGTGCTCGCGATCCTCGCCGGCCTGTGGCGGCTCGCGGCCGACCAGGGCGACGAGGCGTCGACGATCCTGATCACGCTCGGCTGGACCGTATACAACCTCGCGATGCTCGGCGCTGCGCTGGCCGTGGCGCGCGAGACCAAGCAGGTGCGCGTCACGCACCGGATCGCAATGCGCGTGCCGGCCACGCTGCTGCTCGCTGACGGCTCGACGGCCGCGTGCTTCACGAGCGACTACTCGACCGGCGGCCTCGGCCTCGAAGCGGTGCCGGGGCTGTCGGTCGCCGTCGGCGACACGCTGACGGTGTGCGTGACGCGCGGCGACCGGCCGTTCCCGTTCCCGGTGCGCGTGAGCCGCGTGACGCCGACCCATGTCGGCGTGAGCTTCGAGGAACTGACGCTCGAACAGGAGCGCCAGCTCGTGCAATGCACGTTCGGCCGCGCGGATGCGTGGCTCGACTGGCACGAAGGCGAGCGCCTCGACACGCCGCTCGGCGGGCTGAAGGAAGTGTTGCGTATCGGCCTCGACGGCAACGTACGGATGTGGAAGGGTGCGGCGCGCGGCCTGCTGGCCATGCTGGCGCCAAAACTCGATCGGGCGCGCGACTGACGCGGCGCTCATCATGGAGTGGGTTAGATGACGTTCTGGAATCTGTATTTCATCCTGAAGTTCGCGCTGTTCGCGACCGGGCACCTGCAGCCGTTCTGGCTCGCGAACCTCGCGTTCGCGGTGGCGCTCGCCGCGAGCGCACCGATCCGGCAGCGTGCGTGGCGCCTCGTCCGGCAACTCGTCGCGATCGCGATCGCGGTGCCGCTGCTCGCACGCGAGATGCATGCGCCGCCGCTCGCCCGGCTCGTCGAGGCCGCACGCGAAGTGAGCACGTTCCGCTTCGACTACTGGATGGAGCTGCTGCCGCGCCTGTTGCCGCCGGTGCTGCTGCTGACGGTGGCCGGCGCGCTGATCGTCTACTTCATCGTCAACCGCTGGTTGCGCGTCGCGACGTTCGTGCTGGCCGTGCTGATCGTGATGCCGCTGTGGCAGGCCGGCAGCGGGCTGATGGCGCGCGTCGTCGCACCGCTTCCGCAGCAGGTGAACGCGACGGGCACGACGATTGCCGGCCAGCCGGAGGATCACAACGCCGCACTCGCGACGTTCCGCACGCAGGAATCGCAACGGCAGGTCGCGTTCGGCCATCTCGGCAACGATCCGTCCGCACAGTTCGACGTGATCGTGCTGCACATCTGCTCGCTGTCGTGGGACGACCTCGATGCCGCGAAGGTGCGTAACCACCCGATGCTGAGTCACTTCGACTACCTGTTCAATAACTTCAGCACGGCCGCGAGCTACAGCGGCCCGGCGGCGATCCGCGTGCTGCGCGCGAGCTGCGGGCAGGAGGCTCACGCGGACCTGTACAAGCCCGCGCCGCAGCAGTGCTACCTGTTCTCTCAGCTGGCGAGCGCGGGCTACAAGGTGCAGTCGCTGCTGAACCACGACGGCCACTTCGACAACTTCCTGCAGGTGATTCACGACAACATCGGGGTGCCCGACGCGCCGCCGGTGTCGAATGCGGCCGCGCCCGTCGCGATGCACGCGTTCGACGGCTCGGAGATCAAGAGCGACTACGCGACGCTCGCGAACTGGTACGCGCAGCGCGCGTCGGTGCCGGGCCCGGTCGCGCTGTACTACAACACGATCAGCCTGCACGACGGCAACCGCATCGTCGGCAGCGCGCTGACGAGCATCGACTCGTATCCGCAGCGCGTGACGAAACTGATGGACGACTTCGATCACCTGGCCGACCTGATCGCACAATCGGGCCGCCGCGCGGTGATCGTGTTCGTGCCCGAGCACGGCGCCGCGCTGCGCGGCGACAAGTACCAGGTCGCGGGCCTGCGCGAGATCCCGACGCCGCGCATCGTGCACGGGCCGGTGGGCGTGCGGCTCGTGGGCTTTACCGGCAACCACGGTGCGACGACGGTGATCGATCAGCCCACCAGCTTCCTCGCGCTTGCGCAGCTGCTGTCGAACCTCGTGTCGAACAGCCCGTTCAAGCCGGGCACGACGCTCGCACAGTACGCTGCCGATCTGCCGCGCACGCGGATGGTGGGCGAGAACGAGGGCACGGTGGCGATGCAGACGGCCGCGGGCTACTCGGTGAAAACTCCGGATGGTGTATGGATCGACGAACAGTAATTCTCCCCGCCGACAGCGACGATGATCGCCTGTCGCAACCGAACGACGTGCTCGGCCTCGCGCGGCATCTGCCCGCGCTCGATCCCGAGCGGTATGTCGACGAGCAGGCGCGCCGTGCGTTCATCGACTCGCTCGACCGCTGGCCGACGCTCGCGAAGCTGATGGGATTGAAGACGTAAACGCACAACGGCCGGCATGGGAGCCGGCCGTTGCTTGCTTGCGGACGATTCCGCTTATCGCACCTTATTGCGCCTTGCGTTCCGGCTGGCGCGTCCACTCGTCTTCTTCGCCCGGCACCTTGCCGAACGACTGATCGGCCCACGCCGCGCGGGCCGCGTCGATCTTCGCGCGCTCGCTCGACACGAAATTCCATTCGATGAACCGCTCACCCGGCATGTGCGCGCCGCCCAGCAGCATCACGCGGGCGCCGTTCGCGCTGGCGAGCGCCGCGGTCGCGCCGGGTTCGAGCACGGCCATCGTCGCGGGGGCGAGCGGCGTGCCGTCGATCGCGAGGTCGCCGTCGACCAGGTACACGCCGCGTTCATCGTGTTCGGCATCGAGCGCCAGCGAGCCGCCTGCGGCGAATTCCGCATACGCATAGAGCGTCGGCGAGAACACGGCGACCGGCGACGTGAGCCCGAACGCGGTGCCCGCGATCACGCGCACGCTTGCACCGTCACGCGTGAACGACGGCAGCGTGTCGGCTGCGTGATGGACGAATGCGGGTGCGGTGTCTTCATGCTCGACCGGTAGCGCGACCCAGGTCTGGATCCCGTGGACCGGCTGATCGTGCGGCCGGTCTTCGTCGGGCGAGCGCTCCGAATGCACGATGCCGCGGCCGGCCGTCATCCAGTTCACGTCGCCCGGCACGATCTTCTGCCGGAAGCCGAGGCTGTCGTGATGCATCAGCGAGCCGTCGAACAGGTAGGTGACGGTTGCGAGGCCGATATGCGGATGCGGCAGCACGTCGATGCCGCGGCCGGCCGGCAGCACGGCCGGCCCCATCTCGTCGAAGAAGATGAACGGGCCGACGAGGCGTGCGGCGCGCGCGGGCAGCACGCGGCGCACGACGAGGTTGCCGATGTCGCTTTCGCGCGGCGTGAGCAGGGTCTTGATCGAGGCGGACATGGTGGGGAGCTCGTGGTCGATGCGGCGCGTGTCAGGCGATCGCCGTGTCGATGGTGATCGGATGCGTGAGGATCTTGTGCACCGGGCACGAGTTCGCGATCTGCAGCAGGCGCTCGCGCTGTTCGCCGGACAGGTCGCCGTCCAGTGTGATGCGGCGCACGATCGTGCTGCCCGCGCTGCCCGACTCATGCGCGAGCTTCACGTGTACTTCGGTGAGCGGCCAGCCCTTGCGTTGCGCGTACATCTTCAGCGTGATCGCGGTGCATGCGCCGAGGCTCGACAGCAGCAGCGTGACGGGCGCGGGCGCCACATCGCCGCCGCCGAGCGACGCCGGTTCGTCGGCGCGCCACTGGTGGACGCCATCGCTGAAGTGGACGAGGTAATCGACCGAGCCGATGCTCGCTTCGACGGACAGTTCGCTCATTGCAGTTCCATGGAAAAAAGGGGGAGGCCGGCGGCCGGGCCGGGCGTTACGGTTCGAGCAGCCGCTGCAGCCGCAGTTCCTCGAAATCGAGTTCCGATTCGATCCGGTGCAGCACGGCATCGTCGACCTTGCCGTCGCGATGCAGGTCGAGCAGCGCGCCGCGTGACACGCCGACGAGTTCGAGTTCGACGCGCAGCATGCGCGAGCGCACGTTGGCCGGTTCGGCGCCCTGGCGATGCGCGCGCTCGTTGAAGGTGACGCGGTTCCGGTATTCGGCGAGCAGGCGATCGAGCGACGGCCGCTCGAGGGTCGACCCGCGCTGTTCGAGCGCGTCGAGCTCCGCGAGCGCCGCGCCGAACGCATGCGCGCGCACCGCATGCTCGGACATCGTGTGCCGCGCGGCCGGGCGCAGTTTCAGCACGCGGATCAGCGGCGCGAGCGTGCCGCCCTGCACGACGAGCGTGGCGATGATCAGCAGGAACGTGCTGAACAGGATCAGGTCACGGCCGGGGAAGTTGGCGGGCAGCGCGATCGCGGCCGCGAGGCTCACGACGCCGCGCATGCCCGACCAGCCGAGCACGACGGCCTCGCGCCACGACCACGGTGCGTGGCCGGCGCGCGGTGCGCGCAGGCGGCCCGGCAGCCACATCGCGACGAACACCCACACGATGCGTGCGGCGATCGCGGCGGCGGTGGCGGGCAGCGCGACACGCAGGCCGGCCATCAGCACCGCGCCTTCGTGGTTCACGCGCGCGAGGATCGCGTGCAGCGCGAGACCGATCAGGATGAACACGAGTGCATCGAGCACGAACACGATTGCTTCCCACGTCGCCTTCGCCTTGATCCGCATGTCGGCGTCGAACACGCGATGCTGGCGCACGCCGAGCACGAGGCCGCAGGTGACGACCGACAGCACGCCCGAGCCGTCGACGGCTTCGGCGATCCCATAGCTGCCCCATGCCATCGCAAAGGTCACGACGATGCCGAGCATCGGGTCGCGCAGGCGCGGCAGCACCCAGCTCATCGCATGGCCGCACGCGAGGCCGACCGCGATACCGATCAGCGTGAGCGAGAAGAACAGGCCGGTGGCGCTCGCGGCCGTGATCGACACGGCGAGCGCGGCCGATACCGCCATCTGGTAAAGCAGCAGGCCCGACGCATCGTTGACGAGGCTCTCACCTTCAAGCACCGCGACGAGCCGCGCGGGCAGCGGGTGGCGTTGCAGGATCGCCTTCGCGGCGACCGCGTCGGGCGGCGACACGATCGCGCCGAGCGTGAAGCAGGCGGCCCAAGGCAGCGCCGGGTTCATGGCATGCACGGCGAGCGCGACCGCGACGGTCGTGAACACCACGGCGCCGAGCGCGAGCGACGCGATCGATGCAAGCTCCTGCCGGAATTCCTTCCACGCGGTGTAGAACCCGCTCGACATCAGCAGCGGTGGCAGTACGGCCGCGAGCAGCAGCGCCGGGTCCATGTCGGGCACGCGCTTGCCGGCAACCGCGACCACGCAGCCGCCGAGCAGCAGCACGACGGCCGGCGGAATCGAAATCCGTTCGGCGAGCCACGTGAGCGCGCCCGCACCGCAGATCAACAGCAGCAGGTAATGAAACAGTTCGACGTTGGTCATGCGTGGCCGGTGATGAACGATTGCGTCACGACGGCTTGCGATCGTTCGTGGTGCCGCCGGGCAGCGCGCCGAACATGTGCTGGCTGCATTGCGCGTCGCGCCACGCGGTGTTCAGCCGGTGTCCGGCAAGCATCCGGCGCGCGACGGGCAGGATCTGTTCGCCGGCCAGCATGCCGAGCAGGCCGGTGAGCGCAATGATCGGCGGCGCCGGCGAGTTCACGCCGAGCGCGCCGTAGATGACGCCGGCGAGGATGCCGGCGAACAGCGACAGGACATAGGATTTCATGATGGGCGTCTCGTGATCGGACGAATGGTGGCGACGAGTGCATTGTCGATGTCCCGAAAGCGTATCGGGTTTACGTGAAGAAAAAAAGGGCGGATTGCCCTTGTCGACCACCTATTCTGGAATCCGAGTGATTCCAATTTTTGGGTGTTCGTACAGCAGGATTGCGGTTTAAATAATTCGAGCCGGACGACACCGATCCGGCGCAACGCCCACTCGAATCCTCCCGCGTTCGCGGCGAGGCAGGCCCCCCTTTTTTCGTTCACAGGACACCTTGCGCCATGAGCAATCCGAAACTTGAAGTACTGACGCCGCAGAACAGCCAGCTGATCTTCATCGACCAGCAGCCGCAGATGGCGTTCGGTGTGCAGTCGATCGATCGCCAGACGCTGAAGAACAACGTCGTCGGGCTGGCGAAAGCGGCGAAGGCGTTCAACGTGCCGACTACGATCACGACGGTCGAGACCGAGAGTTTCTCCGGTCACACCTATCCCGAGCTGCTCGACGTGTTCCCGAACCAGAAGACGCTCGAACGCACGTCGATGAACTCGTGGGACGACCAGAAGGTGCGCGATGCGCTGGCCGCGAACGGTCGCAAGAAGGTGATCGTGTCGGGCCTGTGGACCGAGGTATGCAATACCACGTTCGCGCTGTGCGCGATGCTCGAAGGCGAATACGAAATCTACATGGTGGCCGATGCGTCGGGCGGCACGTCGAAGGACGCTCACGACTTCGCGATGCAGCGGATGGTGCAGGCGGGCGCGGTGCCCGTCACGTGGCAGCAGGTCGTGCTCGAGTGGCAGCGCGACTGGGCGCGCCGCGATACGTACGACGCGGTGATGGCAGTGGTGCGCGAGCATTCGGGCGCATACGGGATGGGTGTCGACTACGCGTACACGATGGTCCACAAGGCTGCGCAACGCACTGCGACGCCGCACGAGTCGCTCGCGGCGGTACCGGCGAAGTAACGGGCCACCGGCCGTGATCGTCGCGATGGATGCGACGATCGCCTGCCAGAAGCCGTCGCGCGTTCAGGCCGCGGGCAGCGCCCACGGCGCGTGCGCGAAGTGTTCCGCGAGGAAGTCGAGCAGTACCGTCACGCGCGCGGCGCGCAGCATGCCGGGCGGCGTGACGAGATTGACGTTGATGTCGGCGATCTTCCAGTCGGACATCACTTCCTCGAGCTCGCCGCGCTGCATCGCTTCCCACACCAGGAACTCGGGCTGAAGGGCGAGGCCGTGACCGGCGATGAGCGCGGGGAGGATCACGTCCGCGTTGTTGGTGCGGATGCGGCCGTGCACGGATACGCCGACGTCGTCGCCCGATGCCGGATGGCGGAAGCGCCAGTGTTCGGGCGTCGGCAAGTTCGTGTAGGTGAGGCACACGTGCTGTTCGATGTCGCGCGGGTGTGTGGGGCGGCCGCGCCGGTCGAGGTACGCGGGCGACGCGACGAGCGGCCGGCGCACCGCGCAGAGCCGGCGCGAGCGTAGCGACGAATCGCTGAGCTCGGCGATGCGGATCGCGACGTCGAAGCCGCCGGACACGATGTCGACGATGTGATCGGTGAGCACGAGGTCGATGTCGACGTGCGGATAGCGTTCGAGAAACGCGGGCAGCACCGGCGACAGATGGCGCAGCCCGAACGACATCGGCGCATTCACGCGCACGAGGCCGTGCGGTTCGAGCGCCTGTGCGGACGCTTCGCTCTCAATCAGTTCGGCATCGGCGAGCAGGCGGATCGCGCGGTCGCGCAGCAGTTCGCCGGTCGGCGTGAGCGACAGCTTGCGCGACGTGCGGTACAGCAGCATCGCGCCGAGGCGCTTTTCGAGGCGCGCGATGGCCTTCGACACGGTTGGCTGCGTTACGCCGAGCAGGTCGGCGGCTTTCGCGAACGAACCGGTCTCCGCGACGCGCGCGAAGATGGCCCAGGCTTCGAGATCAGGAAGGTGTTGCATGGTCGGGATGAATGGCAGGGAAGCGAAACGGATGCGGCGCACCGCGAAGGCGGGCGTGCGATGCAGGTGATTCTAATCCGGCCGGGAGAAAAATCGTTATGGAATCTTATCTACTTTCGTTGGGCGCCGGCGTGTTGATCGGCGTCGTGTACAGCGTGATCAAGGTGCGTTCGCCAGCACCGCCGCTGATCGCGCTGGTCGGCCTGGCCGGCATGCTGATCGGCGCACAGGCAATCGCACCGGTCCGTCACTGGCTCGGCTTCTGACCGCATCGAGGACACTTCATGAGCGCAACCGCTACTCAACCCGATCTCATCCTGCACAACGGGCGCATCACGACGCTCGATCGTGCGAACCCTGTCGCCACCGCCGTGGCGATCAAGGACGGCCGCTTCATCGCGGTCGGCGCCGACGCGGACATCATGCCGCTCGCGGGCCGCGCGACGAAGGTCGTCGATCTCGACTGCCGCACCGTGTTGCCGGGCCTGATCGACAACCACACGCACGTGATTCGCGGCGGCCTGAACTACAACCTCGAGCTGCGCTGGGATGGCGTGCGTTCGCTCGCGGTCGCGATGGAGATGCTGAAGCACCAGGTCGCGATCACGCCTGCGCCGCAATGGGTGCGCGTGGTCGGCGGCTTCACCGAACACCAGTTCGTCGAGAAGCGCCTGCCGACGATCGACGAACTCAATGCGGCCGCGCCCGATACGCCTGTGTTCATCCTGCACCTGTACGACCGCGCGCTGCTGAACGCGGCCGCGCTGCGGGTGGTCGGCTACACGAAGGACACGCCCGAGCCGCCGGGCGGCACGATCCTGCGCGACGCCGCGGGCAACCCGACCGGCCTGCTGCTCGCGAACCCGAACGCGACGATCCTCTACGCGACGCTCGCAAAAGGCCCGAAGCTGCCGTTCGAGTATCAGTACAACTCGACGCGCCACTTCATGCGCGAACTCAATCGCCTTGGCGTGACGGGCGTGATCGACGCAGGCGGTGGGTCGCAAAATTACCCCGACGATTACGAGGTGATCCGCAAGCTGCACGACTCGGGTGAGATGACGATCCGCATCGCCTACAACCTGTTCACGCAGAAGCCCAATGCAGAGAAGGAAGACTTCGTGAACTGGACCAAGAGCGTCAAGTACCACGATGGCACCGATTACTTCCGCCACAACGGCGCGGGCGAGATGCTGGTGTTTTCGGCGGCCGATTTCGAGGATTTCCGCGTCGCGCGCCCGGACCTGCCGGCGCAGATGGAAGACGATCTCGAGGGCGTCGTGCGCGTGCTCGCGCAGAACCGCTGGCCGTGGCGCATGCATGCCACCTACGACGAAACGATCAGCCGTGCGCTCGACGTGTTCGAGAAGGTCAACGAGGACATTCCGCTCGAAGGGCTGAACTGGTTCTTCGACCACGCCGAAACGATTTCGGAGCGCTCGATGGACCGGATCGCCGCGCTCGGCGGCGGCATTGCGGTTCAGCACCGGATGGCGTACCAGGGCGAGTACTTCGTCGAGCGTTATGGCGCGCAGGCGGCCGAAGCGACGCCGCCGGTCGCGAAGATGCTCGACAAGGGGATCAAGGTGTCGGCCGGCACCGACGCGACGCGCGTGGCGTCATACAACCCGTGGGTGTCGCTCGCGTGGCTCGTGACGGGCAAGACGGTCGGCGGCCTGCGGATGTATCCGCAGCGCAATCTGCTCGATCGCGAGACCGCGCTGCGCATGTGGACCGAGTACGTGACGTGGTTCTCGAACGAGGAGGGGAAGAAAGGGCGTATCGCGGTCGGTCAGCTCGCCGACCTGATAGTTCCGGATCGCGATTTCTTCACGTGCGCGGAGGACGATATCGTCGATACGACCGCATTGCTGACGGTGGTCGGCGGCCGGATCGTTTGGGGCGCGGGGCCGTTCGCGTCACACGATGCGCCGATTCCGCCTGCGATGCCCGACTGGTCGCCGGTGCGCGAATACGGCGGCTACGGCGGCTGGGGCGCGACGCAGCGCAACGGCGCGCCGCTGCAGCGGGCCGCGGCGGCCAGAG
>NZ_JAAGPO010000271.1:0-11065 GCF_017104825.1 Burkholderia sp. Ac-20345
TGCGCAACGCGCGCGTGGCCGCGGGCGTCGGCTGGCGCTACGCGCTCGCGTCGCTGCACCGGCGAGGCACGGCCAGTGCGCTGCAGATCACCGCACTCGCGCTCGGCCTGATGTGCCTGCTGCTGATCGCGATCACGCGCAACGACCTCGTCGCGGGCTGGCGGCAGTCGACGCCGCCCGATGCGCCGAACCAGTTCCTGATCGACATCCAGCCCGACCAGCGCGCCGACGTTGCGGCCTACCTGACCGCGCACGGCGTGCGCGACGCGGTGCCCGCGCCGATGGTGCGCGGCCGCCTCGTCGCGATCAACGGCAAACCGGTGAATCCGGACGCGTACCCGTCCGACGAGGCGCGCCGGCTCGTCGACCGCGAGTTCAACCTGTCATATACGACCGAGCTGCCGTCCGACAACCGGATCGTCGAAGGCGACTGGTTCGGCACCGCCGCCACGCCGCAGATTTCGATCGAGGCCGGCCTTGCGAAGACGCTGAGCGTGAAGCCGGGCGACATGCTGCGCTTCGACGTGACGGGGCTAACGGTCGACGCGCCGATCACGAGCGTGCGCAAGCTCGACTGGGGTTCGTTCCGCGTCAATTTCTTCGTGCTGATGCCGCCGCCGGTGCTGAAGGATTTCCCGGCCGTGTACCTGACGAGCTTCCATTTGCCGGCGTCTGACGCCGTGCTGCTCGATCCGCTGATTGCGCGCTACCCGAACCTGACCGCGATCGACGTCGCGCCGATCCTCGCGCAGTTGCAGCGGATGATGCTGCAGGTGGTCGGTGCGGTGCAGTTCCTGTTCGCGTTCACGCTCGCGGCCGGCGTGCTCGTGCTGTACACGGCGCTTGCCGGCACGCGCGACGAGCGCGTGCGCGAGGCCGCGCTGTTGCGTGCGCTCGGCGCGTCGCGCGCGCAGGTCAATACGGTGCAGCGCGCGGAGTTCGTCGTGGTCGGCGCGCTGGCCGGTGCGCTGGCGTCGGCGGGCGCGATCGCGGTTGGCTGGGTGCTCGCGTCGCGCGTGTTCGACTTCCAGCTCGCCGTCGATCCGTGGCTCGTGCCGGCCGGCATCACGGCGGGTGTCGTGTGCGCCGGTGCAGCCGGCTGGCTGAGCCTGCATAATGTGTTGCGGCGCCCCGCGCTGCAGTCGCTGCGCGACGCATGAGCGTCGCCGGCGGCCCCGAAGATCCCGTTTTCCGACTATCCGTATGACCGATGTGAATGATGATGCGCCGTCGCAGCCGACGGCGTTCGAGCTCGTGGGCGGCGAAGCCCGCGTGCGCGAAATGGTGGACCGCTTTTACGACCTGATGGACCTCGAACCCGAGTTCGCGCAGATTCGCGCGGTTCATCCGGCGTCGCTCGACGGTTCGCGCGACAAGCTGTTCTGGTTCCTGTGCGGGTGGCTCGGCGGCCCCGACCACTACATCAGCCGGTTCGGCCATCCGCGGCTGCGCGCGCGGCACCTGCCGTTCCCGATCGCGTCGGTCGAGCGCGACCAGTGGCTGCGCTGCATGGCGTGGGCGATGGACGACATCGGGCTGCCCGAGCCGCTGCGCGAGCGGCTCATGCATTCGTTCTACGACACGGCCGACTGGATGCGCAACCGGCCCGGTTGATCGACCGGTACGCCGCCGCACGCGCACGGGACGATCTGCGTCTGGGCGCGCGCACCGCACGGCGCGACACTGGCCGCTTCCCCCCAATCGATACGAGGCTCGCCCGATGACGACACAAGCGCTGTTTCGCGAAGACGCGTACCTCACGCAATGCGACGCGGTCGTCCTGGCCGTCGGCGACGACGGCATCCGGCTCGACCGAACCGTGTTCTATCCGCTCGGCGGCGGCCAGGCCGGCGACACCGGCACGCTGACGCTGTCCGACGGCAGCACGATCGCGATTGCCGATACGCGCAAGGCCAGGTTCGACGGCGCGACGCCCGATGATGCCGTGCACGTGCCCGCACCGGGGCAGGAGGCGCGCGTCGCGGCGCTCGCAGCCGGCACGCGCGTGGTCGCGGAGATCGACTGGCTACGCCGCTACCGCCACATGCGCCTGCATACGGCCGCGCACCTGATGTGCGCGGTGCTGCCGTACGCGGTCGACGGCTGCAGCGTGACGGCCGACTACGTGCGCCTCGATTTCGCGACGTCCGACGCGATCGACCGCGACGATGTCGAGCAACGCCTCGCCGGCCTGGTGGTCGGCGCGCACCCGGTCACGACCGAATGGATCACCGACGACGAGATGGCCGCGCGGCCGGACCTCGTGCGCACGATGAGCGTGAAGCCGCCGATGGGCCTCGGCCGCGTGCGGCTGCTGCGCATCGAGCAGGTCGACCTGCAGCCGTGCGGCGGCACGCATGTGCGCAACACGGCCGAAATCGGCGAGCTGCGGGTCGCGAAACTGGAAAAGAAGAGCGCGCGCACCCGGCGCCTCGTACTGGAGTTTGCATGACGATTGACACCACCCACGCGGGCGCGGCGGCGCTCGATCCGCAAGCGCGGGAGATTCTGGATTTCTGGTTCGGCGAGCCGGGCTCGGCCGAATTCGGGCAGGACCGCAAGGTCTGGTTCAACGGCGGCGCGGCGTTCGACGACGTGCTGCGCACGCGTTACGGCGCATTGCTCGACGCCGCGTGCGACGGCGCATGCGATCACTGGGCGGGCTCGCCGTCGGGGGCGCTTGCGTTGATCGTCGTGCTCGACCAGTTCTCGCGCAACATCCATCGCGGCACGCCGCGCGCGTTTGCCGCCGATCCGAAGGCGCTTGCGCTCGCGCGCCGCGTCGTCGCGGCCGGCTGGGACGTGCAGTTGCCGAGCGGGCATCACCGCGCGTTTGCGTATTTGCCATTCGAGCACGACGAGTCGGTCGACAGCCAGCGCGAGGCCGTGCGCCTGTGCGCGGGCATCCGCGACGAGGCGGGTTGCGAGAGCTATCACCGCTTCGCGTTGCTGCATGCGGCCGTCGTAGAGCGCTTCGGCCGCTTTCCGCACCGGAACGCGATTCTTGGTCGTACGTCGAGCGACGAGGAGACGGCGTTTCTTCGCGAGCCTGGTTCGTCGTTCTGAAGATCCGGGCCTTGGCGTGACGCGGGAAGGGGCGGGCCCGCAGCATCGCGGGCACCGTGTCAGCCGGGAGCGCCGTACGGCGGCGCGGATGGCCCGGTGGGGGGGCGCTGCTCAGGCGATGGAACTCATTGCTCCACGCCAGGCACGCGGGCAGGCACGACGGTGCGTCGTGCTCCCGTATTACTGCAGGTGCTGTTCAGGCGTGCGCACGTACACGCGCAGCAGTTCTTCGTTGTCGCCCGGGCGCGCGCCCGTCCAGAACAGTTTCCATTCGCTGCCGGGCGCCGGATCGACGGCCCGTACGCCCTGGACGATCATCCAGGTGCAGCGCGTCGTCTTCGCGTCGGCGATCGGCGTGTGCTGGATGCCGGAGAAGTAGTACAGCATCGGCGCTTCCGATTCGCCGAGCCCGTGCAGGCTCGCCATGCAGTCGCCGTCGTTCCATTCGAGCGCGAGATGCGCATTCAGGTCGTCGAACACCGAGCGATAGCTCTTCGCGACGTCGAGCCACGGCAGCAGCAGCGTGTAAATGAGCCCCCATGCGACGAGTGCGCCGGCGCCCCACGACAGTGCGCCGCGCCAGAGGCCCGTCGTGCGCAGCTTCGGCAGCAGCGTCAGCCAGCCGACCGTCAGCGCGAGCGCACCGATCACGAGCGCGGGTTCGATCGGCATCGTCCAGTCGAGCGGCAGCCAGCGGCCGAGCAGTGCGAGATCCGCACGCGACGCGGCCGGATCGGCCATCACCGCCCAGACTGCCCACGCGAGCGCGGCGACCGTGCCGAACAGGATGCGGCTCAGGTAATCCCACGCGAGATGCAGCCGGCGCGGCAGGCGTTCGACGGCCTGCGCGGCGACCAGCGCGAGCGGGGCGAAGAACGGCAGGATGTAGAGCTGGCGCGACGTCGCGGATACTTGCAGCACGGTGAGCCCGACGGCCACGAACATCACGGGCAGCGCGATGCGCGGCGTGCGCCAGTCGCGCCACGCACCGCGCGCGAGCGCGACGATCGCGAGCGGCGCGACCGGGAAGCCGACGAGCAGGAACGCGCGCAGGATGAAGAACGGCTTGTCGTTTTCCGCGCCCAGTTCGGGGACGGAGAAACCGAAGAAGCGGCCGACGTTGTTATCCCAGAACCACGTCATGAACAGCGTCTCGGAGCGCAGGAACAGCGCGGTCGGCCAGACGAGCGCGAATGGCGCGAACACGAGCGCGGCGACGCCGAGCGAGCGCGCGAACGAGCGGGTGCGGCAGGCCGGATAGAGCACCAGCGTGCCGACGAGCGTGGCCGCGAACACGAGCGGCACGAACAGCCCCTTCGTCATCAGCGCGATGCCGACGCCCGCGCCGAAGAGCAGCGCCGCCCAGCGGCCCGACGGCCGGACCTGCAGCCCGTGCCGCATCTGCTGCGCACGCGCGACGTGCTGCATCACGAGTTCGATCAGCCCGCAGAAGCCGATCGCCGTACCGGCGAACAGCGCGACGTCGGTCATCATGTCGTGCATATGCTTGATGACGACGAGCGTGCCCGCGCTCAACACGACGGGACCGATCACGCGCAGGTCGAACCAGGAGTCCGCGCGGCTGGTGACGCGCGCCGCGCGCGCGATGAAGCCGAACGCAAGCGCGGTGAACAGCGCGCTCGCGAGCCGCGCCGCGTCGTGCAGCGGCATCACGCGCTGCAGCAGCCATGCGAGGCTGGTCGCGACCCACGCGTAGAGCGGCGGCTTTTCCATGAACGGCAAGCCGGCATTGGTCGGCACGACGAAATCGCCGGTCTCGAGCATGTGCTGGATGATGCCGAACGTGTAGGTTTCGTCCTGCTTCCACGGATCGTGACCGAGTACGCCAGGCAGCGTATACGCACAGATCAGCGCGGCGACGAACAGCCACGCGCGCCAGCCGAGCAGGCGCGTGCGGTCGCGCGTGGTGCTGGTTGCGGCAGTCGAGGCGGCGACGGGCGTGCCGGCAGCGTCGAGCGTTGCAGTGAGGTCGGCGTCGGCGGTCGAGCGGGTGTGCTGGGCCGGAGCGGGCACAGTCGTGCGTCGCCGGCTGGGCGCTGCGGTTCCAGGCATGGAAAAGATCTCGGGTCGAGTCGAGCCGGTCCGGCGACATGGGCAGGACCGATTGGGGTCGCATCAAGGCGTAACGGACGAGTGTTTATGACACCTGTCTGAATGCCCGCTAGTAGACCACGGAATTGTTACGGTGGTTTACCGTTCGTGTCACGGAATTGTGGAGATTTGTGGTGTCGTGACGACGGGTTGTTGTGGGCGGCGGCTTTTGATGCACCGCAGTGGGGAATTACCGGCCGCCGCCGACGTCGAGCAGGGCGCCCGTCGTGTAGGACGCCGCATCGCCGAGCAGCCAGACGATCGCTTCGGCGATCTCCTGCGCTTCGCCTGCACGGCCGAGCGGCGTCGTTGCGCCGAGACGGGCGGCACGGCCAGGCTGGCCGCCGCTCGCGTGAATTTCGGTTTCGATCAGGCCGGGGCGTACCGCGTTGACGCGCACGCCGTGCGGGCCGAGTTCCTTCGCCAGGCCGATCGTCAACGAGTCGACCGCGCCTTTCGACCCCGCATAATCGACGTATTCGTTCGGCGAGCCGAGCCGGGAGGCGATCGACGATACGTTGACGATCGCGCCGCCGCGGCCGCCGCGGTCGGTGGACAGCCGGCGTGCGGCTTCGCGCGCGCACAGGTACGCGCCGAGCACGTTGGTGTCGAACATCCGCCGCAGCCGGTCGGCCGGCATGTCGGCGAGCGGCATCGACGGCGCGACGATGCCCGCGTTATTGACGAGCGCGTCGAATCGGCCGAAAGCGGCCGTGACGGTGTCGAACATCGCGACGACGTCGGTTTCGTTAGTGACGTCGCCCGCGACGATGCACGCACGGCCGCCCGCGTCGCGGACGGCCTGTGCGGTGAGTTCGGCCGCCGCCGCGTCGCGCGCGTAGTTGATGCCGACGTCCCAGCCGCGCTCGGCCGCGAGCACGGCGGTCGCGCGGCCGATGCCGCGGCTCGCGCCGGTGATGAGGACGGCCTTGCGGTCGGACGGTGCGGTCATCGCGTGCGGGTTCCGGTGACGGTTACTTGGCCGCGTCGGGCGCCCACTTGTCGTGGACGGGCGGCTGGTAGCGACGGAGTCGCTCGATCAGTTCGACGGGTTCCGATTCGACGCACAACGCGTCGAAATAGGCCGGACGCATGAAGCCCTCGTCGACCGTGTGGCGTAGCAGCGCGATCAGCGGATCGTAGAACGAATCGATGTTGTAGAGCGCGACGGGCTTGCGGTGATAGCCGAGCTGCGCCCACGTGTAGACCTCGAAGAGCTCCTCGAGCGTGCCGGCGCCGCCGGGCATCGCGACGAACGCGTCGGAGAGGTCGGCCATCATTTTCTTGCGATGGTGCATGTCGGGCACGACGTGCAGTTCCGACAGGCCCGTATGGCCGACTTCCTTGTCGACGAGCAGTTCGGGGATCACGCCGACCGCCCGGCCGCCGACCGCCATCACTTCGTCGGCGATCACGCCCATCAGGCCGACCCGGCCGCCGCCGTAGACGAGCGTGAGGCCCGCGTCGACGAGCGCGCGGCCGAATGCGCGCGCGGCGTCGGCATAGACGGGCCGCACGCCGGACGACGAGCCGCAGTAAACACAAACTGCCTTCATTGCTTGGAATCCTTGGCGGGAGCCTGCCCAACGGCGACCGGGCTGCCGGCGGGGCGCGGCGAACCGTCGCGCGGCGGCAGGTAGTCGGTGAACTGGCGCTTCGGCAGCTTGCCGGAAACCAGGTCGTCGAACAGCTGGCGCGAACGGCCGCGCAGGTACGGCGCCATCACGGAGATCACGTGCATGCTGACCTGGTGCAGTTCCTCGCGGATCGCGTCCTGGTCGTTGTACTTGCGCGGATGCATCACGTATTGATACGACAGCCAGTACGTCGAAATGACGGCCATGTTGGTGGCGATGACCTCGATCTCGGCGGGCGTCGCGACCATCTCGGCGTCGGACACGAGCAGCTCGCACATGTCGCGCGCGAAGCGCACCTTGTGGCTGATGATCTGCTTGAAGTGCGTCTCGAGCGTGCGGTTGCGGGCGAGCAGGTCGTTGAGGTCGCGATACAGGAACCGGTAGGTCCACATGAAATCGGCCATGTACTGCAGGTACGACCAGGTTTCGTCGATCGTCGGACGATGATCTTCGGGAAAGCGCAGCCGCCGTTCGATCTGCTGCTCGAACTGCGCGAAGATGCTGTTGATGATGTCGTCCTTGTTGCGGAAATGGTAGTACAGGTTGCCTGGACTGATTTCCATTTCCTCGGCGATCGTCGTGGTCGTGACGTTCGGCTCGCCGATCTCGTTGAAGAGTTTCAACGACAACTCGAGAATCCGTTCGCGGGTGCGGCGGGGAGGTTTCGCTTCCATGTCGTCCGGCCCTGTGTGTGCCGGACTGGCGGGCGCTGCAATCGATGCTGCGTGATTCGTCCGGCGCGGGTTGCTGTTCTATGTCTAGCGGACGATTATAAACCGGGGTTTCGCCACATCGGGGCATTTCGTATTCATAGCCCCCGCGCGGCGCATGGTGCAGCGCCGCATGCGGGCAGTGCGCCGGGGGCCCCCGCGGGGCCAGCGTCTAGAAGCCGAGCCAGCGTGCGACGACCGGTCCGAGCACGAAGCCCCACGTCGTCACGCATGCGAACAACGCGACCGTCACGGCTGCGCTGCCGAGGTCTTTCGCGCGCTTGGAGAGTTCGTGGCGCTCGAGCGAGATGCGGTCGATCGCGGCCTCGACGCTCGAGTTCAGCAGCTCGACGATCAGCACGAGCAGCACCGATGCGATCAGCAGTGCGCGCGATGCGGCGGGCACCGGCGCGAACGCGCCGATCGGGAGCATCAGCGCGGCGAGCGTGAGTTCCTGGCGAAACGCGCTCTCCTCGCGGATCGCGACGCGAAAGCCGTTCAGCGAATGCTTGAGGGCGTACCACGCGCGCGTGATGCCGCGATGGCGCTTGTACGGGTTCGGCGGAAGCGGCGACAACTGATCGTCGGGGCCGAGCGGCTCGTGCGCGTGCACGTCCGCATCGGCATGCGGCTCTTCCTCGTCGAACGGGCGGTGCCGTTGCGGCGTTGCGTCGGGGGGCGGGGTCTTGTCGTTCAGGTCTCGTTTCAAACGGCGGCACCTTCTGCTGGCGAGTACGCGGTCTTCGGCAGCGGCTTGAGATGCGACGCGAACTGCTCGGATGCCGCGCGCCACGAGAACCGTTCGGCCCACGCGCGCGCAGTCGTGCGTTCGATCTTCAGCGCCTCGAGACAGGCTTCCTGCAGGTCCTCGTGCATCGCGCCGGCGTCGCCTTCGCCGAGCACGTCGATCGGGCCCGTCACGGGATACGCAGCAACCGGCGTGCCGCAGGCGAGCGCCTCGAGCAGCACGAGGCCGAACGTGTCGGTGCGACTCGGGAACACGAACACGTCGGCCGCAGCATACACCTTCGCGAGCTCGGCCTGTGACAGCACGCCGAGATAGTTCGCCTCCGGATAGCGCGACTTCAACTCCGCGAGCGCGGGACCTTCGCCCGCGACCCACTTCGAGCCGGGCAGGTCCAGGCGCAGGAACGCTTCGACGTTCTTCTCGATCGCGACGCGGCCCACGTACAGGAAGATCGGCCGCGCGGTATTGAGCACTTTCGACTCCATCGGCCGGAACACGTCGAGGTCGACGCCGCGGGTCCACAGCACGACGTTCGTGAAGCCGAATTTCTCGAGATCCTGCTTGACGATCGGCGTCGGCGCCATCACGGCGAGCGACGGGCCGTGGAACCAGTGCAGGAAGCGGTAGGTCGCGGCGAGCGGGACGCCGAAGCGCGCCTGCACGTACTCGGGAAAGCGCGTGTGGTACGCGGTGGTGTACGGCAGCTTGTGCGTGCGCGCGTAACGTCGCGCGGCGAGGCCGAGCGGGCCTTCGGTCGCGATGTGCAGCGCGTCGGGCGCGAACGCGTCGATCCGCGCGCGCAGCTTGCGGTACGGCAGGATCGACAGGCGGATCTCGGGGTACGTCGGGCAGGGCACCGTGCGGAATTCCAGCGGCGTCAGCATCTCGACGCGGTGGCCGAGCGCGGTGAGTTCGCGCGACGTGCTCTTCAGCGTGCGCACGACGCCGTTGACCTGCGGTTCCCACGCATCGGTGACGATCATGATCTTCATCGCGGCTTTGTCCTGTAAGTAGGGGTGTGTCAGGCAGTGGCCTTGGCCTTGCGCGACGTGGTCTCCGACGGTTCGGTGCGCATCACCGTCCAGTAGACGATCTTCAGTTCGCCTTCCATCGTTTCGACGAGCGCGGACAGGCTTTCGACCCAGTCGCCGTCGTTGCAGTACAGCACGCCGTCGATGTCGCGGATCTCCGCCTTGTGGATGTGGCCGCACACGACGCCGTCGCAGCCGCGGCGGCGCGCCTCGTCGGTCATCACGGTCTCGAACTGCGAGATGAAGTTGACGGCGTTCTTGACCTGGTGCTTCAGGTACTGCGACAGCGACCAGTACTGGAAGCCGAGCCGGCTGCGGATCCGGTTGAACCAGCGGTTCAACACGAGGATCAGCGTGTAGAGCGTGTCGCCGAGATACGCGAGCCACTTCGCGTGCTGGATCACGCCGTCGAACAGGTCGCCGTGCACGATCCACAAACGTTTGCCCGCGAGCGTCGTGTGGAACGCCTCGCCGCGCACCTGGATGTCGCCGAACGCGAGGTCGCAGAACTGCCGCGCCCCTTCGTCGTGGTTGCCGGGGATGTAGACGACCTGCGTCCCCTTGCGTGCCTTGCGCAGGATCTTCTGCACGACATCGTTGTGCGCCTGCGGCCAGTACCAGCCCTTCTTCAACTGCCAGCCGTCGATGATGTCGCCGACGAGGTACAGGTACTCCGAATCGTTGTGGCGCAGGAAGTCGAGCAGGTACGGCGCCTGGCAACCGCTCGAGCCGAGGTGGATGTCGGACAGCCAGATCGTGCGGTAGCGATGGGCAGACGAGTCGGGGTCGTCATGCTGCGCGGTGTGCCCGGCTGGCGGTTCATGCGACACCAGCCCGTCGGTTGCGGCAGAACCGGACAGGAAGGCGGTGGCGGCGCGGGCGCCGATGGGGTGACGGAACAGGGAGGTCGCGGACGTTTTCTGGCCCATGCATGACTCGCGCCGGTTGACATTACCGGCATTCCGCCATGCGGGCATGACTGTGCCGTGACAGTCACGAGACGTTCTTATTACGACCGCTGTAGGGTGTTTAGCAGTGAATGACGGGGCGTTGTGTAACCTGGCGTACGGAACGGCTGACCGTTGTCCGGCAAGGCTGTCCGGCCGGGCGGGCGTCGCCTCGGCGAGGTGTTTTCGTCAGGCGAATATAGTGCGTCAGCGTGGTATCGCGACGACGCGCGTGCGTGCGATCCGGTCGTGCGGAAACTGGCGGCCGGCATGGAGCCGGGCGGCGCCGGCCCATACGACGATCCACGCGGCGGTGAGCGCGAGCGTGACGGGTACCGGCAGGCCAAGGAGCGGATGCAGCGCGAGCGGCGGCAGGAACCACAGCCAGCCGAGTGCGTAGCGCACGAGCGCGTGGCCTGCGCTCAGCGGCCGGCCGCTCGACGATTCGAGCCGCAGCCGCCAGGTCTTCATCGGCAGCGTCTGGCCGCCGTGGGTCCAGAACCAGACGAAGTACGCGCCGACCACGAGCGCGATCCAGGCGGCGAGCAGGTTGTGATGGACGAGGCCGTTGCGTTGTTGCGTCGCGAGGCTGAACGCGAGCCCGGCGAAGAACACCACGCCGAACAGCAGCACGCCCTCGTAGAGCAGCGCGGCGAGACGCCGCCGCACGGACGGCACGGCGGCCGGGGTTTCAGGGGCGCGGGCGTTTGCCACGGGCGCTCAGGAGCCCTTGAACAGCGAGGGTGCGTCGGCGGGCGACACCGGCGCCACGGCAGCCGGTGCGGATGCGGTGCCGGCCGTCGACGACGCGGGC
>NZ_JAAGPO010000272.1:0-10872 GCF_017104825.1 Burkholderia sp. Ac-20345
TCCGCCCCAGCCCAGCCGGCCACCGCCGAACCCGCGCAGCCGACCGGCGCCGCCGTGTCGGCAAAGGCCTATGCGCAGACGCCGCAGCAGGTCCGCTACGGCGACGCCATTGCCTTCCGCACGCTGATCCCGTCGCCGCTGCTCGAGCAGCTCACCGCGAACGAATACGCGCAGATCGTGCAGGCGGCCGCCGATAGCGACCGCCTGCTGCCCGCGAACCAGCCACGCGTGAAGCGCCTGCGCGCGATCGTCGCGAAGCTCGCGCCGTATTCGGTGAAATGGAACGACCGCGTGAAAAGCTGGGCGTGGGACGTCAACGTGATCCGCTCGCGCGACATTCGCCTGACCTGCCTGCCGGGCGGCAAGGTACTCGTGTACGGTGGCCTGCTCGATCGCGTCCGCCTGAACGACGACGAACTCGGCGTGCTGCTCGCGCATGGCATCGCGCATGCGCTGCGCGAACACGCGCGCAGCAACTTCAGCGCGACCTCGCAGACGTCGCTGCGCGCGGCCACGCTGCCGCCGCTGTTCGGCGTCGGCGAGCCGCTGCCGCAGGCACTGAACCTCGGCGAACGCCTGCAGTCGCTCCACTACGACCCGACCGACGAGACCGAAGCCGACGTGATCGGCGGCGACATCGCCGCCCGCGCGGGCTTCGATCCCCGCGCGGCAATCACGCTGTGGGACAAGCTCGCGGTCGCGACACGCGGGAACAAGGCGACGGGCTTCATCTACACGCACCCGTACAGCACCGCCCGCCGCCAGGATCTGCTGAACCGCCTGCCGGATCTCATGCCGCTGTACGCAAAGGCGGAGGGCAAGCGCGTCGACGCACTGCCCGACTACGCGGGCATCAGCGCGCAGCGTCGCAAGGTCGTGCGGCGCTGAACACGCGGCAACGCTGCACACCGCTTTCACACGCGCGGCACCGCCGCTGCGCGCCGCCGTTCGCTCAGGTCGTCAGGTCGATCGCCCCCCGATCGCCGATGGGCCGGCTTACGCTTTCGCGCATCCAGCGCACCTCGTCACCCGGGCTGCGGCCGAACAGCCGCTTGAACTCGCGGCTGAACTGCGACGCGCTCGCATAGCCGACACGCGCGGCCGCCGTGCCGGCGCCGACTCCGTCCTGCACCATCATCAGCCGCGCCTGGTGCAGCCGCGCGGCCTTCACGTACTGCATCGGCGACGTCGCCGTCACATGCTTGAACTGCGCATGGAACACCGCGAGGCTCATGCCGGCCTCGCGCGCGAGCGTCTCGACGTCGAGATCGGTTCTCAGGTCGGCATGGATGCGCCGCAACGCCTTCGCGATGCGGCCGAAGTGATGCTGCTGCACGAGCGCCGCGCGCATCGCGTCGCCCTGCTCACCCGTCAGCACGCGATACGCGATCTCGCGCATGATCGCCGGGCCCAGCACGCGCGTGTCGTGCGGCGACGCGAGCGCTTCGAGCAGCCGCACGACCGCGTCGGCCAGCGGCGCGTCGAGGGGCGTCGAATACACGCCGACCGGTTCGCTGACGGCCGCGCCGAGCGTCTCGTCGAGCAGGATCGCGAGCTCGGCGATCACGGCGAGATCGACGCGGATCGAGATCGCGAGAAACGGCTCGTCCATGCTCGCGAAGGTCTCGCATTCGAACGGCAGCGGCACCGACAGCACGAGGTACTGCTGCGCGTCGTAGACGAACGAACGGTCGCCGAGATAGCCGAGCTTGCGCCCCTGGCACACGACGATGATGCTCGGTTCGTACAGCACGGGCATACGCGGCGCGGGACGGCTCACGCGGAAGAAGCGCACGCCGTCGAGCGTTGCAAGCGTGTCGCCCTCGTTCGGCGCGAGGCGCGTGTGCAGCTCGATCATGCGGCGCTGCACACGGTCGCCCGAGTCGGCGAAAAGGGGCTCGAAGCTCATCTGCGTAGTCCTGTCCGGCAAGAGAATCTGGCTCGCAATGTAGCACCTTGAACGTGTTTTGACGGCTGTTTGGATGCAGTTAGAGAGGAATAGGCAAATCTTCCAGACCTTCGTGTATTTCGCCGCGGCGCCGCGCTCCTTACGATGACGTCCTGCCTCGCCGCATCGCCACATGATGCGACGGCAGTCTGTTTCGCCGGATGCTTTCCGGACAAGGAGCCCATCGCATGAGCACTACCTATGCCTACGCAGCGACCGATTCGCAGTCGCCGCTTGCCCCGTTCGAATTCCAGCGTCGCGCGCTGCGCGACCTCGACGTCCAGATCGACGTCCTCTACTGCGGCGTCTGCCACTCGGACCTGCACCAGGCGCGCAACGAATGGCGCAACACGATCTACCCGGTCGTGCCGGGCCATGAAATCGTCGGCCGCGTGACCGCGACCGGCCCGGATGTGACGCGCTTCAAGGTCGGCGAGCTGGTCGGCGTCGGCTGCCTCGTCGATTCGTGCCGCACCTGCCCGAGCTGCGCCGACGGCCTCGAGCAATATTGCGAGAACGGCTTCGTCGGCACCTACAACGGCCAGGATCGCGTGACGGGCGACATCACGTTCGGCGGCTATTCGACGCAGCTCGTCGTCGACGAGGCGTTCGTGCTGCGCGTGCCCGACACGCTCGACCCGGCCGGTGCCGCGCCGCTCCTGTGCGCGGGGATCACGACGTACTCGCCGCTGCGGCAGTGGAACGTCGGCCCCGGCAAGAAGGTCGGCATCGTCGGGCTCGGCGGCCTCGGCCACATGGGCGTGAAGCTGGCGCGCGCGATGGGTGCGCACGTCGTGCTGTTCACCACGTCGCCGTCGAAGGTCGAGGACGGCAAGCGGCTCGGTGCGCACGAAGTCGTGATCTCGAAGGACGACGCGCAGATGAACGCGCACCTGAACAGCTTCGACTTCATCCTGAACACGGTCGCCGCACCGCACGACCTGAACCCGTTCCTGCACCTGCTGAAGCGCGACGGCACGATGACGCTCGTCGGCGCACCGGAGCACGACCATCCGTCGCCGCAGGTGTTCAACCTGATCTTCAAGCGCCGCCGCCTCGCCGGCTCGCTGATCGGCGGGATCGCGGAAACGCAGGAAATGCTCGACTTCTGCGCGGAGCACGGGATCACGTCGGATATCGAAACGATTCCGATGCAGCAGATCAATGCCGCTTACGAGCGGATGCTGAAGAGCGACGTGAAGTATCGCTTCGTGGTCGACATGGCATCGATCAAGCAGTAAGCACCGCCGGGCGGCACCCGCCCCAAGCGAAACGGGCCGCATGTTCGACATGCGGCCCGCTCTGCATCCGGCGACCGGGTGGCTCGACAGCTACGCGCACGGCGTAGCGTCGAACATCACTTCTTGTAGTCGTAGTCGATCGTCAGCGGCGCATGGTCGCTGAACTTGATGTCCTTGAAGATCGACGTGCTTTTCGCGGTGCCGGCAATGCCCGGCGTCGCGATCTGGTAATCGATCCGCCACCCGACGTTCTTCGCATACGCCTGGCCGCGGTTGCTCCACCACGTGTACTGCTCGGCGCGCGGGTCGAGCGTGCGGAACACGTCGACATAGCCGACATCGTCGAACAGCTTCGTGAGCCATTCGCGCTCTTCCGGCAGGCAGCCCGAGTTCTTCTGGTTGCTCTTCCAGTTCTTGATGTCGATTTCCTTGTGGACGATGTTCACGTCGCCGCACAGGATCACCTCGCGCTTCTTCTTCAGCGCGGCGAGGTGCGGCATGAACTCGTCCATGAAGCGGTACTTCGCCTGCTGGCGTTCTTCGCCGCTCGAGCCGGACGGCACGTACACCGACACGACCGACAGCTTGCCGTAGCGCGCCTCGACATAGCGCCCTTCGGCATCGAATTCGCTGCTGCCGAAGCCGATGATCACGTCATCGGGCTCGCGGCGGCTGTACACGCCCGCGCCGCTGTAGCCCTTCTTCTCGGCGTGGTGGAAATAGCTCTTAAAGCCGTGCGGCTCGACGAATTCGGTGGGCAGGTCGTCGGCCGAGACCTTGATTTCCTGCACGCACACGCAATCGGCGTTCTGTTCGCCGAGCCACTCGAAGAAGCCCTTCTTCGCGGCGGAGCGGATGCCGTTCAGGTTGGCGGTAATCACTCGCATCATGTCGGATTCCGTTCAGTTCGATGTTTTTTCAGGGGTGCAGCTTAGCGGATCTTCACGCCTTCGAGCTCGGGCTTCGGCGGCGGGAATTCCAGCTTCATGTCGGTCATCGCGCGCAGCAGCAGCTCGGCTATCATCACGTTGCGGTGCGTCTTCGAGTTCGCCGGGATCACGAACCACGGCGCGTGCTCGGCCGACGTCGCGGCGAGCGCGTCGCGGTAGGCGGACTGGTATGCGTCCCAGTGCTTGCGCGCGTCGAGATCGGAGATGTCGAACTTCCAGTGCTTGGTCGGATCGTCGATGCGCGCCTGCAGCCGCTCGCGCTGCTCGTCCTTCGAGATGTGCAGGAAGCACTTGATGATCGTCGTGCCGTTCTCGACCAGCATCGTTTCGAAATCGCGGATCTGCCGGTAGCGGCGCTCGCATTCCTTCGCGTCGATCAGGTCGAGCACGCGCGGCACGAGCACGTCCTCATAGTGGCTGCGGTTGAAGATCGCGAGCTCGCCCGCGGCCGGCACCTGCGCATGCACGCGCCACAGGAAGTCGTGCGCGGCCTCGATCGGCGTGGGCGCCTTGAACGGCACAACGCGCAGGCCGAGCGGATCGACCTCGCGGAACACCGCTCGCACGGTGCCGTCCTTGCCGCTGGTATCCATCCCCTGCAGCACGAGCAGCACGCGTTTCTTCTGCTGCGTGTGCAGGCGCTCCTGCTGCACGTCGAGCTCGGTCGACACGGCCGACAGCCGTTCGCGGTCGTCGTCCTTCGAACCGGACGAGAACGGCTTCGCGGCCGGGTCGAACGCATCGAGCTTGAATGCTGCGGCTTCCTTCTCGCGCGTGCTGTACGGCACGCGGAAATCGTCGAGCGACGGTTGTTTCGCCATTCGTTCCTCCGTTGGACGCTATGGTGCATACGATAACGCATCCACCAAACGCAACGGGCCGCCCCGAACTGGTTCGGGGCGGCCCGTCGTCAAGCGCGGTTCAGGCGCGCGGTCATGCTCAGCCGAGCTTCTTCTTCAGCAGTTCGTTGACCTGCTGCGGATTGGCCTTGCCCTTCGTCGCCTTCATGGCCTGGCCGATCAACGCGTTGAACGCCTTTTCCTTGCCCGCGCGGAATTCCTCGACCGACTTCGCGTTAGCCGCGAGCACTTCGTCGATGATCGCTTCCAGCGCGCCGGTGTCGGAGATCTGCTTCAGCCCCTTCGCGTCGATGATGCGGTCGGCCGCCCCTTCGTCGTCGGCCTTCTCGTCCCAGATCGTCGCGAAGATTTCCTTCGCGATCTTGTTCGAGATCGTGCCGTCGGCGATGCGCTGCAGCACGAGCGCGAGCTGCGCGGCCGAGACCGGAATCGCGTCGATCTCGATGCCGTCGCGGTTCAGCTGCGACGACACGTCGCCCATCAGCCAGTTCGCGGCGATCTTCGCGTTCGCGGTGCCCGCCTTCGCGACCACGGCCTCGAAGTACGCGGCCATCGCCTTGCTCGACGTCAGCACGCCCGCGTCGTACGCGGACACGCCGTATTCGTCGGCGAAGCGCTGCTGCATCGCGACCGGCAGCTCGGGCATCCCGGACTGCACGCGCTCGATCCAGTCCTGGCCGATCACGAGCGGCATCAGGTCGGGGTCGGGGAAGTAGCGGTAATCATGCGCGTCTTCCTTGCTGCGCATCGAACGCGTCTCGCGCTTGTCCGGATCGTAGAGGCGCGTTTCCTGCACGACTTCGCCGCCGTCCTCGATCAGCTCGATCTGGCGACGCACCTCGAAGTTGATCGCTTCCTCGAGGAACCGGAACGAGTTCAGATTCTTGATTTCCGCGCGCGTGCCGAACTTCTCCTGGCCGACCGGGCGCACCGACACGTTCGCATCGCAGCGGAACGAGCCTTCCTGCATGTTGCCGTCGCAGATGCCGAGCCACACGACGAGCCCGTGCAGCGCCTTCGCGTAGGCAACCGCCTCGGCCGCGCTGCGCATTTCCGGCTCGGTGACGATTTCGAGCAGCGGCGTGCCCGCGCGGTTCAGGTCGATACCCGTCATCCCGGCGAAGTCTTCATGCAGCGACTTGCCTGCATCTTCCTCGAGGTGCGCGCGGGTCAGGTTGACCGTCTTCTCGTACGCTTCCTTGCCGGCCTTTTCGTTGGCGGGCACCTGGATCGTGATCTGGCCGCCCTGCACGACCGGAATCTCGTACTGGCTGATCTGATAGCCCTTCGGCAGATCGGGGTAGAAATAATTCTTGCGCGCGAAGATGCTGCGCGGCGCGATGGTCGAGCCGATCGCGAGGCCGAAGCGGATCGCGCGTTCAACCGCGCCGCGGTTCAGCACCGGCAGCACGCCCGGCAGCGCCAGGTCGACCGGGCAGGCCTGCGTGTTCGGCTCCGCGCCGAACTGCGTCGGCGCGCCCGAGAAAATCTTCGAGACGGTCGACAGTTGCGCGTGCGTCTCGAGACCGATGACGACTTCCCATTGAGTTGCCATATGCTTACACCCCCGCCGGAACTTGCTTGTGCCAGTCGGTCGCGCGCTGGAACGCGTCCGCGACCTGCAGCATCCGGGCTTCGTTGAAATAGTTGCCGATGATCTGCAGGCCGACCGGGCGCTTCGCGTTCGCGCCCGCACCGAAGCCGCACGGCACGCTCATGCCGGGCAGGCCGGCGAGGCTCACCGACAGCGTGTAGATATCCGCGAGATACATCTGCACCGGATCGTCGCCCTTCGAGCCGAGATCCCATGCGACCGTCGGCGAGGCCGGGCCCATGATCACGTCGCAGGACTTGAACGCTTCCTGGAAATCGTTCGCGATGATGCGGCGGATCTTCTGCGCCTGCAGGTAGTACGCGTCGTAGTAGCCGTGCGACAGCACGTACGCGCCGACCAGAATCCGGCGCTTCACCTCGGGGCCGAAGCCTTCCGCACGCGACTTCTTGTACATGTCGAGCAGGTCGCCGTACTGCGCGGCGCGGTGGCCGAAGCGCACGCCGTCGAAACGCGACAGGTTCGACGAGGCTTCAGCCGGCGCAATCACGTAGTACACGGGGATCGACAGCTCCGTCTTCGGCAGCGACACGGGCACGAGCGTCGCGCCGAGCGCTTCATACTGCTTCAGCGCCGCGTCGATCGTCGCGCGCACGTCGTCGGCGAGACCGTCGCCGAAATACTCGTTCGGCAGGCCGATGCGCAGGCCCGCGAGCGGCTTGCCCGCATCGTTGCCGGCCGCCCACGGCTGGCCGAGGTGGCGCGTGAAATCTTCATCGTCGCGCTCGAGGCTCGTCGAGTCGCGCTCGTCGAAGCCGGCCATCGCGTTCAGCAGCAGCGCGCAATCGGACGCGCTCTGCGCCATCGGGCCGCCCTGGTCGAGCGACGACGCGAACGCGATCATCCCGTAGCGCGACACGCGGCCGTAGGTCGGCTTGATGCCCGTCACGCCCGCGAACGACGCGGGCTGGCGGATCGAGCCGCCGGTGTCGGTGCCGGTCGCGGCCGGCGCGAGGCGTGCGGCGACGGCGGCCGAGCTGCCGCCCGAGCTGCCGCCCGGCACCGCGTTCGTGTCCCACGGGTTCTTCACCGCGCCGAACGCCGAATTCTCGTTCGACGAGCCCATCGCGAACTCGTCCATGTTGGTTTTGCCGAGCGTGACCATGCCGGCCGCCTGCAGGCGGGCGACGACGGTCGCGTCGAACGGGCTCTCGTAATTCGCGAGCATCTTCGAGCCGGCGGTCGAGTGCCAGCCGCGCGTGACGAAGACATCCTTGTGCGCGATCGGCAGGCCGGTGAGCGCGCCGCCCGCGCCGCGCGCGAGCTCCGCGTCGGCAGCTTTCGCCTGCGCGAGGGTCAGATCGGCATCGACGTGGACGAACGCGTTCAGGTCGCGCGCGGCTTCGATCCGTTTCAGGTAGAGCTGCGCGAGCTCGACGGCCGAGCATTCCTTGGCGGCGAGCGCGGCGCGCAGTTCGGTCAGGCTTTTTGCGTGCATTGAGTGGTTTTCCTGGGAATTCTGGGTGACGCGCGGCGCGAAGGCGGCGGCGCGCTTGTCATCGAATGCTTACTCGATCACCTTCGGCACGAGATAGAGGCCGTCCTGGACGGCCGGCGCCGGACGCTGGTTGTCGTCGCGATTGACGACTTCCGTCACGGCGTCGTCGCGCAGGCGCTGCGCGACTTCCTGGATCTGTTCGATCGGGTGGGCGAGCGGCGCGATGCCGGCGGTGTCGACCGCCTGCATCTGCTCGACGAGGCCGAAGAGCTCATTGAGCTGGCCGAGCATGTGCTCGGCGTCGGCGTCGGCCATTTCGAGTCGCGCCAGGTGCGCGATGCGTTTCACATCGGTCAGGGTCAGGGCCATGCGATCACCGGAAAAACAAGGCTGCGCAGCGCATCAAAAGCAGCACTGCGGCGGGGGGTTGGAGGGTGCGATCCCACCCTCAAAAATCGGGGCCGAAGCGGCAAAAATACCGTCCGTTTCGATTCAAATACCGTGAAATTATAAGGTATCATTACGCGTTCGACCCAAACCCGGCAGCCTTTTCCCGCACCGTTTCGCCCCGCTTCGGCAAGCCGTGCGTGCATCGTGCGATCCCCGGTAGACATCACTCGCAGCTTCGTGCGCCGCGGCGGCCGCTTCCGCCACGCTTCCCGAGGCTGTTATTTTTTCCGCTGCCGCCCTCAGCGCTCGCTATGCAGGGCCGGCCCAGAGCGAAACAGGATTCTGAATGTTCGGTTTTTTGCGCAGCTACTTCTCCAACGATCTCGCGATCGACCTCGGCACCGCAAACACCCTGATCTACATGCGCGGCAAGGGCATCGTGCTCGATGAACCGTCCGTCGTGTCGATCCGCCAGGAAGGCGGCCCCAACGGCAAGAAAACCATCCAGGCGGTCGGTAAGGAAGCCAAGCAGATGCTCGGCAAGGTGCCGGGCAACATCGAGGCGATCCGCCCGATGAAGGACGGCGTGATCGCCGACTTCACCGTCACCGAGCAGATGATCAAGCAGTTCATCAAGACGGCCCACGAGTCGCGCATGTTCTCGCCGTCGCCGCGCATCATCATCTGCGTGCCGTGCGGCTCGACCCAGGTCGAGCGCCGCGCGATCAAGGAAGCCGCGCACGGCGCCGGCGCATCGCAGGTCTACCTGATCGAGGAGCCGATGGCGGCCGCGATCGGCGCGGGCCTGCCGGTGTCGGAAGCCACCGGCTCGATGGTCGTCGACATCGGCGGCGGCACGACGGAAGTCGGCGTGATCTCGCTCGGCGGCATCGTGTACAAGGGTTCGGTCCGCGTCGGCGGCGACAAGTTCGACGAGGCGATCGTCAACTACATCCGCCGCAACTACGGGATGCTGATCGGCGAACAGACCGCCGAAGCGATCAAGAAGGAAATCGGCTCCGCATTCCCGGGCTCCGAAGTCAAGGAAATGGAAGTGAAGGGCCGCAACCTGTCGGAAGGCATTCCGCGCAGCTTCACGATCTCGAGCAACGAAATCCTCGAAGCGCTGACCGATCCGCTGAACCAGATCGTGTCGTCGGTGAAGATCGCGCTCGAACAGACGCCGCCGGAACTCGGCGCCGACATCGCCGAACGCGGGATGATGCTGACGGGCGGCGGCGCGCTGCTGCGCGACCTCGATCGCCTGCTGGCGGAAGAAACCGGCCTGCCGGTGCTCGTCGCGGAAGATCCGCTCACCTGCGTCGTGCGTGGTTCGGGCATGGCGCTCGAGCGCATGGACAAGCTGGGCAGCATCTTCTCGTACGAGTGATCGTCCAGGCAGTTCCCTGACATGACGCAACCGCGGCGTGGCCGGATCGCTCGTTTAGAACGAACCGCCGCGCCGTTTGCGCGTCTGAGCATCATTTAACCGATCATTCGCGCCCGGCGCCGACCATGGAATACAGTCCGCCGCCCCTCTTCAAGCAAGGTCCGCCCGCGCTCGCGCGGCTCATCTTCTTCGTTGCCCTCGCCATCGCGCTCCTCGTATCGGACGCGCGCTTCAGCACGCTCGAAATCGTCCGCGGCGTACTCGGCACCGTGCTCTATCCGCTGCAGCGCGCCGCGCTCGTGCCGCGCGACCTGTTCATGGGCGCGGCCGACCTCGCCGTCACCGGCGCGTCGCTGCGCCACGAGAACGACGACCTCCGCAAGCGCAACCTGCAGCTGTCCACGCAAGCCAACCAGGCCGCCGTGCTCACGCAGGAAAACGCGCACCTGCGCGCGGTGCTCGAGTTGCGCCAGCACATCGCGACGCAATCGACGCCCGCCGAGATCCAGTACGACACGAGCGATCCGTTCACGCAGAAGATCGTGATCGGGCAAGGTTCGCAGCGGGGCATCCAGGGCGGTTCGCCCGTCGTCAGCGAAGACGGTGTGATCGGCCAGGTCACGCGCGTGTTCCCGCTGCAATCCGAAGTCACGCTGGTCACCGACCGCGATCTCGCGATTCCCGTGCAGGTGCTGCGCACCGGCCTGCGCAGCGTGATCTACGGCACGCCGAAGGGCGATTCGCTCGACCTGCGCTTCGTGCCGACCAGCGCGGATCTCGTCGTCGGCGACGAGCTCGTCACGAGCGGCCTCGACGGCGTCTATCCGCCCGGCCTGCCGGTCGCGAAGGTCGCGCGCGTCGACAAGCTCGCCGATACGGCGTTCGCGCGCGTGACCTGCGCGCCGATCGCCGCCGTGCGCGGCGCGCGCCAGATGCTCGTGCTGCATTACCAGAACGACATCCCGCCGCGCCCGGCCGAGCCCGATCCGGCCGCCGACAAGAACGCGAAGGGCAAGAAGGGCGCGAAAGCCGCCGCGAAGGGC
>NZ_JAAGPO010000273.1:0-10814 GCF_017104825.1 Burkholderia sp. Ac-20345
TCCGTGCGGCGCCCGCCGCCCGCCGGGCAAGCCTTGCGCGCGCGGCGTTGTGCGCGGGCGACAGTTCCGCCGTTACCGCGCATTTCAATTTCTTTCAGCGATGGCACTCGTCATATGATTCAGCCCACATCGCGCGCGCCAAGAACGTGAGCGATCGCCACCCGGCTGCGCACGCGGCCGGCCATGAATGGAGACACCTACAAACAGGAAAGCTCATGAAGCAGACCACCCGACTCGCAGCCATCGCAGGGGGCGCCGCGCTCGCATTTGCCAGCCAGTACGCGGCCGCACAAAGCTCGGTCACGCTCTGGGGCGTCGCCGACGCCAGCATCCGCTACCTGACCAACGCCAACGCCAAGAACGACGGCCTGCTGTCGATGGCCAACGGCGCGATCACGAACAGCCGCTTCGGCATCTACGGCACGGAAGACCTCGGCGGCGGCCTGAAGGCCGTGTTCAACCTCGAGAGCGGCGTGAACCTGCAGAACGGCGGATTCGCCGACAGCGGCCGCCTGTTCAACCGCGCGGCGTACGTCGGCCTGCAGAGCCCGTACGGCACGGTGACCCTCGGCCGCCAGAAGACGCCGCTGTTCGACCTGCTGTCGGACACCTACGATCCGCTGACGGTCGGTAACTACCTCGAAAACGCATGGCTGCCGGTCGCACTCGGCGGCGGCCTGTATGCGGACAACCAGATCAAGTACACGGGCAAGTTCGACGGGCTGACCGCGAAGGCGATGTACTCGACCGGTACCAACTACGAATCGACCGGTGCCGGCGGCTTCTCGGGCCAGATCCCGGGTTCGCTGGGCAAGGGCAATGCGTGGGGCGTGTCGCTGTCGTACGTGATGGGTCCGCTCAGCATTGCGGCCGGCGCGCAGCAGAACAGCGACAACTCGGCACGCAAGCAGACGATCTATCACGCGAACGTCGTGTACGCGTTCAGCAAGGCGAAGATCTACGCGGGCTACCTGCGCTCGAAGGACGACACCGGCTTCGTCGACAGCCTGCTCGCGCAGCAGTCGATTCCGGTCGCGAAGGGCACGGGCCGGATCGACGACGGTCCGTTCGCGGGCGTGAGCTGGCAGGTCAGCGCGCCGCTGACGCTGACGGGCGCGTTCTACTACGACCATATGCGCAATGCGATGACCACGAACGGCACGCTCGCGAGCGGCAACCGCTATGCGATCGTCGGCATCGCCGAGTACGCGCTCAGCAAGCGCACGGAAGTCTACGGCACCGTCGACTTCAACAAGACGAACGGCGCGGCGAACGTCGAGCTGCCGGGCCGCAGCAACCAGACCGGCATCGCGATCGGCCTGCGCAATATCTTCTGACGAACGTCGGAACGCATGCGCCGGCAGTCGTCCGGCATGCATCGAAGGGGCGCCGCGAGGCGCCTCTTTTTTTTCGTCACGCGACCTTCATACGCGCGCACGACTATTCGGCGAATGCTCCATCACGAGACCCCCGCGCCGTAAGGGAACCGTCGGCAATCCAGAACATACTTTTACAGTGCGCGCGAAGGCTTTCCGCTACGCTGCGTGCATCGCCCGTTGCGTGCCGCCAGGCGCGCGCGTGCGTCGTTCCGGTCGCGCTCGGCGAGTGCCGCCGGCCAGGTGCGTAACTTGTGTATCCGGTGATGACAATCGCGGTCCGCCGGTTTTTTTCGTGGGACGATGCGCTCACGATTTTCTTGAAAGGGGATGACGATGGGTATCCTGAACACCGTGGGTGAAATCGCTGGCGCCGTGGCGGCGGTCGAGGCAGCGGAGAAGGTCGATCCGGATGCGGGCCTGCTGACCAAGGCAGCGGCGGCCGTCGCCGGCTTCAAGGGTGCGGAGGCGATCGAAGGCTTGCTCGAGAAGAAGGAAGAGCAGCCGCAGCAGGCAGACGACACGCAGGCGACGGACGGCAGCGACACGTCGCAGGCATGAGCATGGCGGCTGGTCCGGCCGTGGGCGCGCCCTTCGCGCGCCCGGGCGGACCGGTGCCGCGCAGCCGGCAGGTCGGGCATGCGGTCGATCGGTGACGCATGGCACACCCGGTAGCCGGTTTGACCGGCGAGAGGCAATGTCTCTCGCCGTTTTTTATTGGGCGCGCGCGTGGCCGCACCGTGCGCCGCAAGAATTCAGGAATCTTGCTATCGTGCCTTCATCCGAACTGCGATGAGGGAATGCGATGGATTTCGACTACGACCTGTTCGTCATCGGGGCCGGCTCGGGCGGCGTGCGGCTCGCGCGCATGTCCGCGTCATACGGCGCGCGTGTCGGCATAGCGGAAGAAGAGCAGATCGGCGGCACCTGCGTGCTGCGCGGCTGCATTCCGAAGAAGCTGCTCGTCTACGCATCGCACTACCCGCACGAAGCTGAGGACGCGAAGGGCTTCGGCTGGACCTTCGGCGCCGGCACGCTCGACTGGCCCGCGCTGATCGCCGCGAAGGATCGCGAGATCAACCGGCTGAGCGACATCTACATCAACCTGCTGCGGCAATCGGGCGTCGAGATGCACGCCGGGCGCGCGACGTTCGTCGATGCGCACACGGTCGCGATCGGCGATCGCACGATCCGCGCACGCCACATCGCGATCGCGACCGGCTCGCGCCCGTCGCTACCGGCGCGGCCCGGCATCGAGCATGCGATCTCGTCGCGCGAGGCGCTGTCGCTTGCCGCGCTGCCCAAACGCATCGCGGTGGTCGGCGGCGGCTATATCGCGGTCGAGTTCGCGGGCATCTTCAACGGCTTCGGCAGCCACGTCGACCTGTTCTATCGCGGCGAGAAGATCCTGCGCGGCTTCGACGACGACGTGCGTCAGTTCCTGACCGACGAGATGACGAAGCAGGGCGTCGCGATCCACGCGCGCTCGGTGGTCGAGTCGATCGAGCGCGCGGACGACGGCACGTTGACCGTGCGCGTCGGCGATGCGCGGCACGGGCCGTACGACGAAGTGCTCTATGCGACCGGCCGCGTGCCGAACGTCGACGGGCTCGGGCTCGAACAGGCCGGCGTGATGCTCGACGCGCGCGGCGCGATCGCCGTCGATGCGTATTCGGCGACGTCGGTGCCTTCGATCCATGCGATCGGCGACGTCACGTCGCGGCCGCAGCTCACGCCGGTGGCGACGCGCGACGGCGGGCTGCTCGCCCGCACGCTGTTCGGCGGATCGCGCGTCGCGGCCGATCACGAATGGGTACCGTCGGCGGTGTTCAGCCAGCCCGAAGTCGCGACGGTCGGCCTCACCGAGTCGACCGCGCGCGACCTGTACGACGGCGACGTCGACATCTACCGCACGTCGTTCAAGGCGCTGCGTCATACGCTGTCGGGCCGCGACGAGCGCACGCTGATGAAGCTCGTCGTCGCGCGCGACAGCCAGCGCGTGGTCGGCGCGCACATGGTCGGCCGCGATGCGGGCGAGATCATCCAGGGCATCGCGATCGCGATTCGCGCGGGCGCGACGAAGGCGCAGTTCGACGACACGATCGGCATTCACCCGACCGCTGCCGAGGAGTTCGTGACGATGCGGCAGAAGGTGGCCGACTAGCGGAAGCGGGCACGCGCGTGCCTGCGCGCGCGTGCGCCGAATGTGCGCCGGATTGCCGGATCGGGAATGGGCCGGCGAGCGATTTGTCGGCGTAGCAAAGCCCGATTATTTCCGATGATTGCTTTCAATATATTGGCAATGCGGGGAGGCGCCGAAAGCGATATATCTCGATATTGTCGGGCCAGCGATCGATGCGCCGCGGCAAAAACAGATAATCAAGGTGCTCGGTTCAGATGCTGGAGAATCATTGCCCGGCAACGGTTTGGGGCGGATTCGACGGCGCCGTTCACACCAGCAAGAAAATCGTCAATTTTTATCAAGACACCTCGTCTCGATAAACAGGCTTGATATGATCGCGAAAAATCATATTCGGGGCCGATCATGCGCGATCAACAGCGCAGTTACCAGAATCAACAAGTAACGCACGCACGCGAGCCCGTCGCGTATCGCGTTGCCCATCCGCATCGTCTTCGTGTTGCAACACGTCCGTTGCACGCACCCGTCCATCACCTACCGCGATCGCCAGCCTGGCGATGAATACGTACGCGTGCATCGCACCGATGCGCGCACGCATGTTCGTACCGTAGCCGATTCGACTGCCGGTTCGTCCGCGAGCCGGCGTGCCCGCACCGGGCCATCTTTCCATGCAAGGAGACCAGCAGTGAACATTCAGACACGACGTACCGTCCTCGTGGCGGCCGCGGTCGTCGCGGCGCTGTCCGGCTGTGCGACCGAATCGTCGCGCACGCTCGACGTGCCGGCCGTCAGCAGCGCGCAGAAGCCGTATGCGGGCAAGCCCGTCGCGATCGCGGTCGGCAAGTTCGACAACCGCTCGAGCTACATGCGCGGCATCTTCTCGGATGGCATCGACCGCCTCGGCGGGCAGGCGAAGACGATCCTCGTCACGCGCCTTCAACAGAGCCGCCGCTTCAACGTGCTCGATCGCGAGAACCTCGACGAGATCAAGCAGGAAGCGGGCTTCATGAAGAAGGCGCAGGCCGTGAAGGGCGCGAACTACGTGGTGACGGGCGACGTGACCGAGTTCGGCCGCAAGGACGTCGGCGATCACCAGCTGTTCGGCATTCTCGGCCGCGGCAAGACGCAGGTCGCGTACGCGAAGGTCAACCTGAACATCGTCGACACGACGACGTCGGAAGTCGTCGCATCGAGCCAGGGCGCGGGCGAGTTCAGCCTGTCGAACCGCGAGGTGATCGGCTTCGGCGGCACGGCCGGCTACGACTCGACGCTGAACGGCAAGGTGCTCGATCTCGCGATCCAGGAAGCCGTGAACCATCTCACCGAGCAGGTCGACGCCGGCGCACTGAAGACCGCGCCGTAAGCGCCGCGCGCGCCGGGGCCGGCGCCGCAGGCGATCGAATCACCACGACATCAAAAGAGAAGAGACCATGAAACGGGGTAACTGGCTGCCGGCGACGGCCGCCGCATTGCTGCTCGCGGGCTGCGCGAGCTCGACGCCGCCGCTGTATCAGTGGACGGGCTATCAGCCGCAGGTGTACGAGTACTTCAAGGGGCAGAAGTCGCCGCAGGAGCAGATCGACGCGCTCGAAAAGGCGCTGCAGGAGATCCGCGGGAAGGGCCATACACCGCCGCCGGGCTTCCATGCGCATCTGGGGATGCTGTACGCGAGCGTCGGCAACGAACAGCAGGCCGAACAGGAATTGCAGGCCGAGAAGCAGCTGTTCCCGGAATCCTCGACCTACATGGATTTCCTGCTGAAGAAGAAAACCGGCGCGCCGAAAGCCGCGGATCCGAAGGCCGCCGCGCAGAAGGGTGCCGGCCAGACGATCGCCGGCCAGAAAAATGCCGATCCGACCACCGCCAAACAGTGACGCGCCCGCCATGTTCAAGTCTCTCTCATTCAAGCTGATGTCCGTGCTGTCGCTCGTCGCGCTGCTGAGCGCGTGCGCGCAGCCGGTGAAACGCCCCGACTACACGGCATTCAAGAAGAGCCAGCCGCGCTCGATCCTCGTGCTGCCGCCGGTCAACGAAACCTCCGAGGTCGGCGCGACCTACGGGATGCTGTCGCAGATGACGCTGCCGCTCGCCGAGTCCGGCTATTACGTGGTGCCGGTCGCGGTGATGGACGAGACCTTCAAGCAGAACGGCCTGACCAACGCGGCCGAGATCCAGGAGACGCCGCCCGCGAAGCTGCGCGAGATCTTCGGCGCGGACGCCGCGCTGTACACGAAGGTGTCGCAGTACGGCACCGTGTACCGGATCATCGCGAGCGCGACGGTCGTGTCCGCGTCGACCAAGCTCGTCGACCTGCGCACCGGCGACGTGCTGTGGCAGGGCCAGGCCAGCGCGGCGAGCGACGAAGGCGGCAACAACGGCGGCAGCCTGATCGGCATGCTCGTGATGGCCGCCGTCAAGCAGGTCGCGAACACGCTGATGGACCAGAGCCACGACGTCGCCGCGTTCACGAGCGGGCGGCTGCTGACGGCAGGGCCGCCGACCGGCCTGCTGTACGGCCCGCACTCGCCGAAGTACGGCACCGACTGACGGGCGACGCATGACGGGCGCCGCTGCGGCGGGCCGGCGCGAGCGGCCTGCCGCGGCGCGCCGTTGAAACAAAAAAGGCCGCGCGGATGCGCGGCCTTTTTGCGTGGGTGGCGGGCCGGAAAAGCGGCGCGTACGCCGTCGCTCAATGCACGCCGAACGCGTCGAGCAGCCGGTACCAGCTCATCGCGAGTACCAGCGCCGGCGTGCGCAATGCCTCGCCGCCCGGGAAGTCGCGATGGCGGATCTTGTCGAACAGGTCGAAGCGGCTCGCCTGTCCGTTGATCGCTTCGGCGATCAGCTTGCCCGCGAGCGCAGTCGTGTTCACGCCGTGGCCCGAGAACCCCTGCGCGAAGTACATCGTCGGCGCGATGCGGCCGAAATGCGGTGCGCGATTCATCGTGATGTCGACGAAGCCGCCCCAGGCGTAGTCGACCTTCACGTCCGAGAGCTGCGGGAACGTCTTCAGCATGTCCGCGCGCATCGCCGCCGCGAGATCGCGCGGCTCCCGTGTCGAATAGCTGACCTTGCCGCCCCACACGAGCCGCGTGTCGGGTGCCGGCCGGAAATAGTCGAGCACGAAGCGGCTGTCGCAGATCGCCGCGCGCGCGGGCATCAGCGCGGCGGCGCGCGCGTCGCCGAGCGGCTCGGTCGCGATCACGTAGGTGCCGACCGGCATGATCTTCTTCGACAGTGCGGGCGCGAGCGTGCCGACGAAGGTGTTGCACGCGAGCACGACGAAGCGCGCGCGCACGTTGCCGCCGCTCGTCTCGACGACATGGCCGCCCGCGACGTCGCGCACGCGCGTCACGCAGCTGTCCTCGTGGATGCGCACACCCGCATCGGTCGCCGCGCGGGCGAGGCCGAGCGTGTAGTTGAGCGGATGGAGGTGGCCGCTGTCCGGGTCGTACAGGCCGCCGCAATAGCGCTCGGACTGCACGTAGTCGCCGAGTTCGTCGTCTTCGACGAAGTGGAAGCGGTCGTAGCCGAAGCGCTTCGCGGCTTCGTCGCGCCAGCGTTTCAGCGCGTCGGCGTCGCGCTCGGTGTTCGCGGCGGTCAGGTAGCCGGGCACCAGCGCGCAGTCGATGTCGTGCTGCGCGATCCGCGATTTCACGAGCGCCAGCGTTTCGAGCCCCATGTCCCAGATGCGCTTCACGTCGCCTTCCGGCATGAATTGCCCGAACGTGTCGATGTCGCACGCGAACCCGCCGATCAGCTGGCCGCCGTTGCGGCCGCTTGCCGCCCATCCGACCCGCGACGCTTCGAGCACAGTCACCGAATGCCCGCGCTCGGCGAGGTTGAGCGCGGCGGACAGGCCCGTGAGGCCCGCGCCGATCACGCACACGTCGGCATCGATCGTGCCGGCGAGCGGCGCGTGGCGGGTCGTATCGTTGGCGGTCGCCGCGTAGTAGGACGCGACGTGCGGCTGGTTGGCGAATGTCTGCATGATCAGGAGAACGGTGAGAGTGGGCTCAGAACAGCTCGCGCACGCGGTGGTACAGCATCCCGAGTTCGAGCGCGGGTTGCCGCCATGCGTCGCCGCCGGGGAAGCGCCGGTGACGCATGCGCGCGAACAGGTCGAATGCGCGCGTGTCGCCCGCGATTGCGCCGGCGACCGCGCGCCCGGCGATGCCGGTGAGCGCGACACCATGGCCGCTGAAGCCCTGGACGTAGAAGAAGTTCGGATCGAGTGCGCCGAAATCCGGCGCGCGGTTGCGCGTGACGTCGACGAAGCCGCCCCACGCGTGGTCGACGCGCACGTCGCCGAGCTGCGGGAACACGCCGGCCATGCGCCGCCGGATCGTTTCGGCGAGCGTGGCGGGCGACGCGCCGGCCGAATTCGCGCGGCCGCCGAACAGCATCCGGTGGTCGGCCGACAGCCGGAAGTAATCGAGGAAGAAGTTGTTGTCGCACACGGCTTCGCGCTGCGCGATCAGCGCGTCGGCGCGCGCCTGGCCGAGCGGCTCGGTCGCGATGATGTACGACGCGATCGGCGCGATGCGCGCGGCCGTCGCGGCCGGCAGCACGCCGCCGGGGCCCGCGTTGCAGCACGACACGACGAACCGGCAACTCACGTCACCCGACGGCGTGCGCACGACGGGCCGCGCACCGCGCACGACGTCGAGCGCGGGCGTATGCGCATACAGCGCGACACCCTCGCGCCGGGCAGCATCGGCGAGGCCGAGGCAGTACTTGAGCGGATGCAGGTGGCCCGACAGCGGATCGTAGACCCCCGCGAGATAGCGCGTCGACGCGATGTGCGCGCGGATCTCGCCGGTGTCGAGCCATGAAAGCGACGGATGGCCCCAGCGCCCGGTCGCGGCATCCATCCACGCGTGGAGGTCGTCGATGCGGCGGGGCTTCGTCGCGACCGTCAGGTAGCCGCGCGTGAAGTCGCAGTCGATCCCGTAGCGCGCGATGCGTTCGGCGATCAGCGCGACGCCGTCGAGCGACAGCGACCACGCGGCGCGCGCGCCGTCGGCGCCGAGCTGACGCTCGACCTCCTCGTCCTTCGCGAAGCCGGTGATCGCCTGGCCGCCGTTGCGGCCCGACGCGCCCCAGCCGGGACGGTGCGCGTCGATCACCGCGACGGACAGCCCGCGTGCGCGGCAGTCGAGCGCCGTCGACAGGCCCGCGAAGCCGGCGCCGATCACGCAGACGTCGACGTCGATCGTCCCGTCGAGCGCGGGATCGTCCACGGCGGGGCGCACAGCCGTCGCTTCGTAGTACGAGTCGCGCGCGAGCGCATCGGCGCGGCGGGTGAAAGACTGCGTCATGAAAACGACTCCCTCGTTGCAGCCGGCGGCGGCGCATGGCGCACCGTCATCCGGCCGGTAAAAACGGCGCGGGACGCCGTGCGCGCGGCACGGCGTCCCGCGCGGGCTGCGTCAGAACGAATAGATGAACTGCGTCGCGAGCAGGTCGTTGGACTTGCCGTACGATCCATCGTTGCGCAGGAACACCTTGTTGTTCGCCCAGTCGTGGCGGTATTCGACCTTCACGGTGATCTGCTGGGTCGGGTAGAACAGCAGGTCGAGTGCGACATCCTGGCGCACGGCCCCCTTGCACTCGAAGCCCAGGCCGCCACCGGCCTTCGACATCGCGAGGCAGTCCGCGTCGACGCCGAAGCCGTTGCTCGGATCCATCCCGTTGCCGTTCAGCGCGATGCCGCCACCGCCGCCGCCGTTCTTCGAGTTGGCGAGCAGGTCGTAGCGCAGCGTCACGCCCATGCGGCCGACCACCGGCGCGTTGAACTTGCGGTGCGCGAGCAGCGACAGGCCGTACCACTGCGCGAGTCCGCCGTTGAACGCCGCATGCTGCTGACGGCCGTAGTCGACTTCCGCGTTGTACTGAATATCGGCGAGCGTGTAGGTCGCGTCGAGCTCGCCGAAGAAGAACGAACCGTATGCGCTCGGTGCCGCCCCGCCCGGGCCGTAGTGCACGACGCCGTCCGCATCGATCGCGCTCGAGAGCGTCTGGCGGCCGATGTTGAACGAACCGCCGAGATCGAGTGCGCTCGACCACGTGTAGTCCGCGCGTGCGGTGAAGGTCGGCACCCTGTTGCTGGTGGTGATCGGATCGCCGAGCGCGTTGGTGCCCGTCGTCGTGACCGAACCGTACGTGCGGTACTGCTCGTTGCCGAGGAAGAACTTCCACGCCCAGTTGCCCTTCGTGTAGTTCGCGCCGATCCCGACGTAGCTGCCCGGATCCGAGAAATCGTACAGCAGGTTGTGCGTGAGCGTGAGCATCTGGTTCGACTGCTGCACCTCGTAGCCGCCGAAGCTCGGGATCAGGCCGGCGACCAGCGTGGTCGACGCGGTGATTGGCACGTTGATGACCGCGGTGTTCAGCAGGTTATCGGTGATCGAGCCGCGCGAGTTCTGCAGCAGCGTGATGCCGTTGCCGCGGTTCGGCATCAGCGTGATTTCCGCCGACGGCGCCATCGGGCCGACACCGAAGGTCTTCTTGATGTCGAGGTACAGATCGCCGAACGTGCTGTTGAAGTAGTTGTACGCGTTCTCGTGGTTCGCGAACAGGAACGACGACGTGCCGGCCGCGCGGTTGTACATGTAGGTCGGGTCGATGTAGCCCGTTACCGACAGGCCGGCGAGCGGGCCCGTGTTGGCCGCGTCCGTCAGCGAGTCGACCTTCAACTGCTGGTTCGCGATCTGCTGCTTCATTTCGCTGACCTCGTCGTTGGTCAGCGCGGCCTGCGCATGGCCGTAATCCGGTGAGCCCGGATCGGCGGCCACGATGACGGCCTTGCCGCCGCCGGCCGTACCTGCGCCCGCGCCGGACGTCGCGACTGCCGTGCTGCCCGGCTTCGCGGCGAGCTGCGCCTGCATCGCCTTCATCTGCTTCTGCAGCGCCGCGACCTGCGCCTGCAGCGCCTTGATCTCGGCGGATGTGGAACCGGCCAGCGCGATGCCCGGCAACGCGCCGGCCACCAGCAGGCAGATCAGTTTCTTCTTCATTGCGGATTCTCCTTGTCGTGCGCCTGTCAAATCGGGATCGAATCGCGCGCCCCCCCCCTGGGGCAGCGCGTCTTGCTTGTCTGCAGTGCTTGTTATCCGGGCGTCACGCCACCGCGAACGCCGCCTTCATGTCAGCGATGCGGCGCCGTTCACGCGCGATCATCATCCGGTTCACGACGATCACGCCGATCGTCACCGCCGTGATGAACAGCGTCGCCAGTGCGTTCATCTCCGGGTTCAGCCCCAGCCGCACGCGCGAGAACACCACCAGCGGCAGCG
>NZ_JAAGPO010000274.1:0-236 GCF_017104825.1 Burkholderia sp. Ac-20345
GACGAAAGAGGAGAGGGAGGGACGCGGGGGAAGCAGGAAGAGAGAGTGAGAAGGGAGAGAATGGAGTAGGGAAGAAGGGATGAGATGACGGGGAAATAGGTGAGGAATGGCAGCGGGAGTGGGGAGTCAAGCACAAAGGGGCGAAGAGGAGAGTGCAGTGTAGTACTGGTGCAACGGCGACGCCGAGAAGCAGGCACGAGAGAGTAGCTTAGACGATGGGCTGGTGTTTTTTTTTT
>NZ_JAAGPO010000275.1:0-10483 GCF_017104825.1 Burkholderia sp. Ac-20345
TCTCGCGGCGCTGATCGACGGCAGCGCGAGCGCTGCGTTCGCGCACGACGAGCCGGGCTCGCACTACGAACTGACGACCGTGCGTACGCGCGCCGAACGCTCGGGCGACGGCTGGGTGCTGACGGGCGCGAAGGGCGTCGTCGACCAGGCCGCGCAGGCGGCGTTCTTCGTCGTCAGCGCGCGCGTGTCGGGGCACGACGACGATGCGGCCGGCATCGGCCTGTTCGTCGTGCCGGCCGACACGCCGGGCGTATCGCTGCGCGACTACAAGAAGATCGACGGCGGCCGCGCGGCCGAAGTGCGCTTCGAGCGCGTCGCGCTGCCGGCCGATGCCGCGCTCGGCGCGCACGACGGTGAAGCGGGCACCGAGCTGCTCGAACGCGTGCTCGGCTACGGGCTGCTTGCGCTGTCGGCGGAAGCGCTCGGCGCGATGGACGTCGCGAAGGAGTACACGCTCGACTACCTGCGCACGCGCAAGCAGTTCGGCTTGCCGATCGGCAGTTTCCAGGCGCTGCAGCACCGGATGGCCGACCTGCTGCTCGAAGTCGAGCAGGCGCGCTCGGCCGTGATCAACGCGGCCGCGCAGCTCGATGCGCCGCGCGTGGTGCGCGAGCGCGCGCTGGCGGCGGCGAAAACCAGCATCGGCCGGATCGGCACGCTCGTCGCGGAGGAGAGCATCCAGCTGCACGGCGGGATCGGGATGACGTGGGAGCTGCCGCTGTCGCACTACGCGAAGCGCCTCGTGATGATCGATCACCAGCTCGGTGATGAAGATCACCATCTCGCGCGCTACATCGCGCTGTCGAAACAGTAAAAGCGAACCACGCGAATGGAGGAGACAAGGATGACGAACGAATCGCGCGCATTGCCGCTGGCCGGCGTGAAGGTGCTCGATTTCTCGCGCGTGCTCGCGGGCCCGTGGTGCGCGATGGTGCTCGCCGATTTCGGCGCGGAAGTGATCAAGGTCGAACATCCGGCGCGCGGCGACGACACGCGCGACTGGGGCTTGAGGATAGGCGACACCGAGACGACCTACTTCAACAGCGTGAACCGCAGCAAGCGCTCGATCTGTCTCGACCTGCAGACGGAAGAAGGGCGGCGGCTCGCACGCGAGTTGGCCGCGCAGGCCGACGTGGTGCTTCACAACTTCAAGTTCGGCGGCGCGGAAAAGCTCGGGCTCGGCTACGACGCGCTGGCCGAGCTGAATCCGCGCCTCGTGCATTGTGCGATCTCCGGCTACGACCGTTCGGGCGCCGAGGCCGCGCGGCCCGGCTACGACCTCGTCGTGCAGGGCGAGGCCGGGCTGATGGCGCTGAACGGCGAGGCCGGCCAGCCGCCGCTGAAGTTCGGCGTCGCGGCGGTCGACCTGTTCACCGGCATGTATTCGGCTCAGGCGATCCTCGCCGCGCTGTACGAGCGCCATGCGACGGGGCGCGGGCGGCGCATCGAGATGGCGCTGTTCGATTGCGGGCTGATGATCACCGCGTACTACGGGCTCGACGCGCTGCTGATGGGCGAGGACCCGCCGCGCTACGGCAACGCGCATCCGTCGATCGTGCCGTACGGCGTGTTCGACGCGGCCGACGGCCCGCTCGTGATCACGGTCGGCAACAACACGCAGTTCGCGCGCTTCTGCGACGCGATCGAGCGGCCCGATCTCGCGGCCGACGCGCGCTACAAGACCAACCTCGGCCGTTCGGAAAACCGCGCCGACCTGCTGCCCGAGATTCGCGGCGAACTCGCGCGCCGGTCGCGCGCGACGTTGCTCGCGGCGCTCGCCGATGCGGGCATTCCGTGCGGCGAAGTGCTCGGGCTGCACGAAGCGCTGAAGTCGGAACGTGCGACGAGCGCGGGGCTCGTCACGCGGCAGCCGCACCCGGTCGCGGGCGGCGTCGACGTGCTTGCGCCGCCGTATCGGTTCGACGGCACGCGGTTGCCGGTGCGCGGTGCGCCGCCGGTGCTCGGTGCCGATACGGACGCGGTGCTCGGCGGCTGGCTCGGGATGTCGGCCGACGAGGTCGCGCGGCTGCGTGCGGATCGCGTCGTGTAAGTCGTTCTTGACCGCCGCGGCGCGGGCGGATTCGGATTGCGCGCCGACTATCCACAAAATACGCCTCGCAACGACGAGGTGAACATGGAGACACCATGGAGCTTTCCGTCATCGAATCGGTCACGGCGCGCCGTGACTACCAGCAGCTCGTGCGTGCGCGGCGCCGCTTCAGCTTCACGCTGACGGCGCTGATGATCGCCACGTACTACGGCTTCATCCTGCTCGTCGCGCTCGCGCCGCACGTGCTTGCCGCGCCGCTGTACCAAGGCGCGACGACGACGGTCGGGATCGCCACGGGCGTCGCGATCATCCTGGTCGCGATCAGCCTGACCGCGTGCTACGTGGTGCGCGCGAACCGTGCGTTCGACCGCCGCGTCGACGCGATCCTGCAGCGTTCGTGACGGAGGCCGACATGCGACGTACCTCGATCGCGCCCGGCGCGCTTGTTATTCCATTCGCTCTCGTTTCCTCCGCCGCGCATGCCGTATCGGTCGCGGGCCCGATGCCCGACAAGGTCGAACTGAACCCGGTCGCGATCGGGATGTTCTTCGCGTTCGTGTTCGCGACGCTCGCGCTCACGCGCTGGGCCGCGCGCCGCACGCGCTCGACGCGCGACTTCTACACGGCCGGCGGCGGCATCACCGGGCTGCAGAACGGGCTCGCGATCGCGGGCGACTACATGTCGGCCGCGTCGTTCCTCGGGCTCTCCGGCATGGTGTTCATGTTCGGCTTCGACGGGCTGATCTACTCGATCGGCTTTCTCGTCGGCTGGCCGTTCGTGATGTTCCTGATCGCCGAGCCGCTGCGCAACCTCGGCAAGTTCACGTTCGTCGACGTCGTCGCGTACCGCTTCGCACAGCGGCCGATCCGGTTGCTGACATCCGCGAATTCGCTGACCATCGTCGTGCTGTACCTGGTCGTGCAGATGGTCGGCGCGGGCAAGCTGATCCAGCTGCTGTTCGGGCTGTCGTACGGCACGGCCGAGCTGATCGTCGGTGTGCTGATGGTCGTCTACGTGTTCTTCGGCGGGATGACCGCGACCACCTGGGTGCAGGTGATCAAGGCCGTGCTGCTGCTGTGCGGCGCGACGGTGCTCGTCGTGCTCGCGCTCGCCGAATTCGGCTTCAGCGTCGACGAGATGTTCCGCCGCGCGGTGGCCGTGCATCCGGGCGCGCTGTCGATCATGGGCCCCGGCAAGCTGATCCGCGACCCGGCCAACGCGCTGTCGCTCGGCATCGCGCTGATGTTCGGCACGGCCGGCTTCCCGCACATCCTGATGCGCTTCTTCACGGTGCCGAACGCGAAGGAGGCGCGCAAGTCGGTGCTCTATGCGACCGGCTTCATCGGCTACTTCTACCTGCTGACCTTCGTGATCGGCTTCTCGGCGATCGTGCTGCTCGCGCAGCATCCGGAGTTCTTCAAGCTCGGCGCGAACGGCACGTTCAACCTGACGCACGACCTGCTCGGCGGCTCGAACATGGTCGCGGTGAAGCTCGCGCAGGCGGTCGGCGGGAACTGGTTCTACGGCTTCATCGCGGCCGTCACGTTCGCGACGATCCTCGCGGTGGTCGCGGGCCTGACGCTCGCCGGCGCGACGACGATCTCGCACGACCTGTATGCGCAGATGTGGGCACGCGGCAAGCCCGACGAGCGCGTCGAGATGCGCATCTCGCGTGCGGCGACGATCGCGCTGTCGGCGGTCGCGATCGGGCTGTCGATCCTGTTCGAGCACGTGAACGTCGCGTTCATGGTCGGCCTCGTCGCGGCGGTGGCCGCGAGCGCGAATTTCCCGGTGCTCGCGATGTCGATCTTCTGGCGCGGGATGACGACGCGCGGCGCGGTGCTCGGCGGCGGCCTCGGCCTCGTGTCGGCGGTCGCGCTCACAGTGCTGTCGAAGTCGGTGTGGGTCGACGTGCTGCACCACGCGCACGCGCCAGTGTTTCTCGACAACCCGGCGCTCGTGTCGGTGCCGCTCGCGTTCATCGGGATCGTCGTCGGCTCGCTCGCGGATCGCAGCGAACGCGCGCGGCGCGAGCGCGAGGCCTTCGCGCAGCAGGAGTTCTACGCGCAGACGGGCGTGCTGGCCGGTCGCGCCGTGCAGCACTGATTATTCAGACGAATAAGCGCATCCGTCCGGATCGCCGGACGGATATTTTCCGGAAATCCGGAATCCCGGATTTCCTTGCCTGCCGCATTATGAGAAATACAATGAAAACAACGGTTTGAGGGGTCCGGGAAACCTGGCATCGACCTTGCGATATAAAACGCACGGCCATCCCCCCGGCCGAACTACTACAGCAAGCAAGGAGACAATCGATGACCACTGCCTTCCTTCCCCTCCGGACGTCCTGAGGCATCGCTTGTTGCGGCACGGCAGCCGCGCGGGCGAGTGAATCTCCCCTGTGACATTCGTCCGCGCGCGTGACGCCGTTTCCATCGGCTCATCTACTTCTGCAGGAACCATCGTGAAGAAGAAACCCTTCTACAAAGTGCTCTATGTGCAGGTGATCTTCGCCATCATCGTCGGCGTGATCCTCGGCCACTACTACCCGGCGCTCGCCACCGACATGAAGCCGCTCGGCGACGGGTTCATCAAGCTGATCAAGATGGTGATCGGCCCGATCATCTTCTGTACGGTCGTCACCGGCATCGCCGGCATGGAGGACATGAAGAAGGTAGGCCGCGTCGGCGGCAAGGCGCTGTTGTACTTCGAGATCGTGTCGACCTTCGCGCTGTTGCTCGGCCTCGCGGCCACGCACATCCTGCGTCCGGGCGTCGGCTTCAACATCGATCCGGCGACGCTCGACGGCAAGGCCGTCGCGTCGTACGCGGCGAAGGCGCACGGGCAGTCGACGGTCGACTTCCTGATGCACATCATCCCGAACACGATGGTCGATGCGTTCGCACAGGGCGAGATCCTGCAGATCCTGCTGATCGCACTGCTGTTCGGCAGCGTGCTCGCGCACCTCGGCGAGCGCGGCAAGGTCGTGACCGACTTCATCGACGGGCTCACGCGCGTGCTGTTCGGCATCGTGCACATCGTCACGAAGCTGGCGCCGATCGGCGCGTTCGGCGCGATGGCGTTCACGATCGGCAAGTACGGCGTCGGCTCGCTGGTGCCGCTGCTCAAGTTGATCGGCACGTTCTACCTGACGTCGGTCGTGTTCGTACTCGTCGTGCTCGGCACGATCGCGCGCTTCACGGGCTTCTCGATCATCCGCTTCGTGTCCTACATCAAGGAAGAGCTGCTGATCGTGCTCGGCACGAGCTCGTCGGAAGCCGCGCTGCCGCAACTGATGGAAAAGCTCGAGAAGGCCGGCTGCTCGCGTTCGGTCGTCGGCCTCGTCGTGCCGACCGGCTATTCGTTCAACCTCGACGGCACCAACATCTACATGACGATGGCCGTGCTGTTCATCGCGCAGGCGACCAACATCGAACTGACGTGGATGCAGCAGCTCACGCTGCTGGCCGTCGCGATGCTGACGTCGAAGGGCGCGAGCGGCGTCACGGGCGCGGGCTTCATCACGCTCGCCGCGACGCTGGCCGTCGTGCCGACGATCCCGCTGTCGGGCATGGTGCTGATCCTCGGTATCGACCGCTTCATGAGCGAATGCCGTGCGCTGACCAACATCGTCGGCAACGGCGTCGCGACGGTCGTCGTGTCGGCCTGGGAGAAGGAGCTCGACCGCAACAAGCTGCGCCAGGCGCTGAAGGGCGGCGGTGAAGTTACGCCGACCGAGACGGCCGGCGTCTGACGCCATGAAGGAGCAGGCGGCGGCACCGCCCGCCGGCGGCGCGGGCCGCGGCGGTCGAGGCGGAGAGGCGGAGGCCTATGACACAATAGGCGATCCGCATCGCCAGGAAGCCTCGACCGTGACGCGCCGTCTGCTCATTCTCGCCGTGCTTGCCGCCGCGCTCGCCGCGGCGTGCACGCTGACGTGGACGATCACCTGGCGGCGCGGCGTTGCCGAGCTGCAGCGCAACGCCGCGGTGCGCGTCGACCGCACCACCAACGCGCTCAAGAGCACGCTCGACCGCTACGAATCGCTGCCCTATCTGCTCGGCAGCCATCCGTATGTGCAGGACCTGCTCGCCGAGCCGAAGCGCGCCGACTACACCGGGCGCGTCAATCGCTATCTCGAAGACCTCAACGAACACGCGCACGCGACCGTCACCTACGTGATCGGCGCGGACGGCCTGTGTGTCGCCGCCAGCAACTGGCGCGCGCCCGACAGCTTCGTCGGGATCGAATACCGCTTTCGCCCGTATTTCCTCAATGCGATGAACGGCCAGGTCGGCCGCTTCTTCGGGATCGGCACGATCTCGCGCGACCCCGGCTACTACATCTCGCAGCCCGTGTGGCGCGACGGCAAGATCGCGGGCGTTGTCGTCGTGAAGCTCAACCTCGAATGGTTCCAGGGCGCCGATGCATCCGAGCCGCTCGTCGTCGTGGACGATCACGGCGTCGTGTTCCTGTCGTCGGTGCCCGCATGGAAGTACCACACGCTGCGCCCGCTCACGGGCCCCGTCGCCGCGTCGATCTACGAGACGCGCCAGTACGCGCAGCAGCCCGTCGCGCCGCTGCCGCTGCGCATCGAGCAGGTGCTCGGCCCCGATGCGGAGATCGTGCGTCTCGGCGCGGCCGGCGTAGGCCCCGGCCTGCGTGCGCCGCGCTACCTTGCGAGCAAGCGCCGGATCGGCGAGCCCGACTGGCTGCTCGTCACGCTCGCGCCGATCGCGCCCGTCGACGCCGATGCGCGCAACGCGACGATCGTCACGGGTTTCGGCTTCGTGTCGGTCGCGCTGCTCGCGTTCTACTGGCGGATGCGCCGCGCGCGCGTGCGCGAAATGATCCGCGGCCGCGCGCTGCTGCAGCAGGCGTACGCGGAGCTGAACCGGCGCGTCGAGGAGCGCACGGCCGACCTGTCGGAAGCGAACGAGCAATTGCAGAAGGAAGTCGGCGACCGGATCCGCGCGGAGCAGGAGCTGCGCGCCGCGCACGACGAGCTGATCCAGGCGAGCAAGCTCGCCGCGCTCGGCCAGATGGCGGCCGGCATCACACATGAACTGAACCAGCCGCTCGCGGCGCTGCGCAGCTTCTCGGACAACACGCGCGTGCTGCTCGATCGCGGCGAGCAGGCGGCCGCGCGCGAGAACCTCGAGGCGATCGCCGCGCTCACCGAGCGGATGGGCAAGATCACGAACCAGCTGAAGCTGTTCGTCGGCCGCGCGAAACCGCGCAACGAGCGGGCGCTCGTCGTGCGCGCGCTGCGCAGCGTGCTGTCGCTGCTCGACGAGCGGTTGCGCGGCGTCACGCTCACGCTGACGCTGCAGGACGCGACCGTGTCGCCCGCGCAGGATGCGCCGCTCGACCTGGCGCGCGACTATCCCGAACTCGTCGCCCGTTGCGAGGACCTGCGCCTCGAACAGGTGCTGATCAACCTGCTCGGCAACGCACTCGACGCGGTTGCCGGGGTTGCGGCACCGGCGATCGAGGTGACGATCGCGGTGTCGGCGGCCACGCTCGCGGTCGAGGTGCGCGACAACGGAAGCGGCATTGCCCCCGACCTGCTGCCGCGCCTGTTCGAGCCGTTCTTCACGACCAAGGAAATGGGGCGCGGGCTCGGGCTCGGCCTCGCGATCTCGTCGTCGATCGCGAGCGACGCGGGTGGTGCGCTGACCGCGCGCAACGCGCCGTCGGGCGGCGCGCTGTTCGTCTTGACGCTGCGGCGCGCCCGCACGCATCATCCGGACTCCGTGTCCGAGCCGGCGGGCTCGCGCTAGACGCGCCACGCCGCCCGCCCGGTCGGCGCACGATCGGTATCAACGACGCCGCGCGCGCTGCCGCCGCGCGGCCCGTCAGGAGCAAGTGAGTACGATGGCCAACCGGCTGCAAGTGATCTATATCGAAGACGATGCGCTCGTTCGCCGGGCAAGCGTGCAGAGCCTTCAACTGGCGGGGTTCGATGTCGCCGGCTTCGAGTCGGCCGAAGCGGCCGAGAAGGCGATCGTCGCGGATACCGCCGGCGCGATCGTCAGCGACATCCGACTGCCCGGCGCGAGCGGGCTCGACGTGCTCGCGCAGTGCCGCGAGCGTGTGCCCGACGTGCCCGTGATCCTCGTCACGGGGCACGGCGACATCTCGATGGCAGTACAGGCGATGCGCGACGGCGCGTACGACTTCATCGAAAAACCGTTCGCGGCCGAGCGCCTGATCGAGACGGTGCGCCGCGCGCTCGAGCGGCGCGAGCTCGTGCTCGAGAACCACGCGCTGCGGCGCGAGCTGGCCGGGCAGAACGTCGTCGCGCCGCGCATCATCGGCCGCAGCCCCGCGATCGAGCAGGTGCGCAAGCTGATCGCGAACGTCGCGCCGACCGATGCGTCGGTGCTGATCAACGGCGACACCGGTGCCGGCAAGGAGCTGATCGCGCGCAGCCTGCACGAGCTGTCGCCGCGCCGCGACAAGCCGTTCATCGCGGTGAATTGCGGCGCGCTGCCCGAGCCGATGTTCGAGTCGGAAATGTTCGGCTACGAGCCCGGCGCGTTCACCGGCGCCGCGAAGCGCCGCGTCGGCAAGCTCGAATATGCGTCGGGCGGCACGCTGTTCCTCGACGAAATCGAAAGCATGCCGCTCGCGCTGCAGGTGAAGCTGCTGCGCGTGCTGCAGGACGGCGTGCTGGAGCGGCTCGGCTCGAACCAGCCGATCCGCGTGAACTGCCGCGTCGTCGCGGCCGCGAAGGGCGACATGAGCGAACTCGTCGCGGCCGGCACGTTCCGGCGCGACCTGCTGTACCGCCTCAACGTGGTGACGATCGCGCTGCCGCCGCTCGCCGAGCGCCGCGAGGATATCGTGCCGCTGTTCGAGCACTTCATGCTCGATGCGGCCGTGCGTTACGCGCGGCCCGCGCCGGTGCTGACCGACCGGCAGCGCGCGAGCCTGATGCAGCGCGACTGGCCCGGCAACGTGCGCGAGCTGCGCAACGCGGCCGACCGCTTCGTGCTCGGCGTGGCCGACATGCCGCAGGAGACGGGCGCGAGCGGCGACGACGCCGACAACGAGCAGACGCTGAAGGAGCGCATCGAGCAATTCGAGCGCGCGGTGATCGCCGAGGCGCTGAACCAGACGGGTGGCGCGGTCGCCGCGACAGCCGACCGGCTGCATGTCGGCAAGGCGACGCTGTACGAGAAGATGAAGCGCTACGGGCTGTCGGCGAAAGGCGAAACCGAGCGCTGAAAAGCAAACGGACCGCGGAACCGGGTTGCCCGGTCGTGCGGTCCGTCGTGCGGGGAAGGGCGCGGTGCGCGGCCCTTCGAGCCGGATCGGGCGGCGCTCAGGCCGCGTTGCTGTCGAGCGCCTTCTTGAGCAGCGCGTCGAGTTCCGCGAACTGCGGGGCGCCGACGTAGCGCTTCAGGATCTTGCCGTCCTTGTCGACGACGAAGGTCGTCGGCGTGAGCTGGACGTTGCCGAACTGCTTCGCGACGCTGCCGTCGTCGAGCGCGACCTTGAACGGCAGCTGGCGCGTTTGCGCGTAGTTCGCGACGTACATCGGCGGATCGTAGTTCATCGCGACCGCGACGAATTCCAGACCCTGACCCTTGAAGCGGTTGTAGGTATCGACCATCTGCGGCATTTCCTGCATGCAGGTCGCGCAGCTCGTCGCCCAGAAGTTCACGAGATAGACCTTGCCTTTCAGGTCGCCTGCAGTCGAGACCTTCTGGCCCGACAGCAGTGTGAACGTGGCGTCCGGCACGGTGGACTTGCCGTTGAACGCGAAGAAGCCGGCAACGGCGATCGCCGCGACGACGACGACGGCGACGATGTAGCGGACGGGGCCGGCGCTGCGGCGGGCGGGGGGCGTGGTGTTCATCTGGTGCTCTCGGAGTCGGTCGATGACGCGGATCAATGCAAAGGACATCGAAATTCGGCGCTCATTTTAGCGCGAATGCGGCGCGCGCACCGGCGGCGGCCACGCATCCCGGAATTCACGTTCGGCGGATAATGCCCGTTTTGCCTGCCCGATCCACGCCATGCCGAAGGAAGTCACCGTTTCGTTGCGCCCCCTTTTTCGTTCGCTGCGACACTTCGCCGCGCTCGCGTGCATGAGCGTCGCGCTGGCCGCGTGCTCGCCGTCGTACGACTGGCGCACGCTGCACAACGACGCCGGCTATACGATCGACCTGCCGGCGAAGCCGACCGTCGAGGAACAGCCGGTGGCGATCGGCGGCGCGTCGATGCCGATGCGGATGCAGGCCGCGCACGTCGACGGCGCGGTGTTTGCGGTCGGCACGCTGACGCTGCCGGACGACCGTGACGACACGCGCCGCGCGGCGCTCGAATTCCTGCGCGCCGGGTTGTCCCGCAACCTCGAAGGCGCGCCGCAAACGGCCTCGGTGCCCGTGCCGCTCGCGGCCGGCGGCGCGGTGAACGGGCTC
>NZ_JAAGPO010000276.1:0-10503 GCF_017104825.1 Burkholderia sp. Ac-20345
TGCCGCTGGCCCTGGCCGGCGTCGCCGCGATCGCGTCCGAAGGCGCGACCTGGGCCGGCCTGCCCGTGTGGCTCGCGGCGGCGCTCGCGCTCGCGGCGGTGCTCGCATGCGGGCTCACCACGTACAAGAAAGGCTGGATCGCGATCCGCAACGGCAACCTGAACATCAACGCGCTGATGAGCATCGCGGTGACGGGTGCGATGGCGATCGGCCAGTGGCCGGAAGCCGCGATGGTGATGGTGCTGTTCACGATTGCCGAGCTGATCGAGGCGAAGTCGCTCGACCGGGCGCGCAATGCGATCCAGGGCCTGATGCAGCTCGCGCCGGACACCGCGACCGTGCAGGACGCCGACGGGTCGTGGCGCACGATCGAGGCCGCGCAGGTGGCGCTCGGCGCGGTCGTGCGCGTGAAGCCGGGCGAGCGGATCGGGCTGGACGGCGAAGTCGTCGCGGGCCGCTCGACGGTGAACCAGGCGCCGATCACCGGCGAAAGCCTGCCCGTCGAAAAGACGACCGGCGACGCCGTGTACGCGGGCACGATCAACGAATCGGGTTCGTTCGAATATCGCGTGACGGCTGTCGCGGCCAACTCGACGCTCGCGCGGATCATCCACGCGGTTGAAGAAGCGCAAGGCGCGAAGGCGCCGACGCAGCGCTTCGTCGACCAGTTCGCACGCGTCTACACGCCGATCGTGTTCGCGGTCGCGCTGCTGGTCGCGGTGGTGCCGCCGATCGTCATGGGCGGTGCGTGGCACGACTGGATCTACCGCGCGCTGGTGCTGCTCGTGATCGCGTGCCCGTGCGCGCTGGTGATCTCGACGCCGGTGACGATCGTTTCGGGGCTCGCGGCCGCGGCGCGACGCGGGATTCTCGTGAAGGGCGGCGTCTATCTGGAAGAAGGGCGCAAGCTCGCGTGGCTCGCGCTCGACAAGACCGGCACGATCACGCACGGCAAGCCGGTGCAGACCGACTTCGACCTGCATGCGGACGACGCCGATGCGGCACGTGTACGGCACCTCGGCGCGAGCCTCGCGGCGCGCTCCGATCACCCGGTGTCGCAGGCGATCGCAACTGCAGCGCGCGACGCCGGCACGACGGCCTTCGCCAATGTGCAGGACTTCGAAGCGATCGTCGGGCGCGGCGTGCGCGGCACGATTGACGGCACGCGCTACTGGCTCGGCAACCACCGGCTCGTCGAGGAGCTCGAGCGCTGCTCGGCGGCCCTCGAAGCGAAGCTCGATGCGCTCGAGCGGCAGGGCAAGAGCGTCGTGGTGCTGGTGGACGAAGCGCGCGTGCTCGGCATCTTCGCGGTGGCCGACACGATCAAGGATACGAGCCGTGAAGCGATCGCCGATCTGCATGCGCTCGGCATCCGCACCGCGATGCTGACGGGCGACAACCCGCATACCGCGCAGGCGATCGCGCAGCAGGCCGGTATCGACGACGCACGCGGCAACCAGTTGCCGGAAGACAAGCTCGCGGCGGTCGAGGAACTGTCGGCCGGCGGCGCGGGTGCGGTCGGGATGGTCGGCGACGGCATCAACGATGCGCCGGCACTCGCGCGCGCCGACATCGGCTTCGCGATGGGCGCGATGGGTACCGATACGGCGATCGAGACGGCCGACGTCGCGCTGATGGACGACGACCTGCGCAAGATTCCCGCGTTCGTGCGGCTGTCGCGTGCGACGCATCGCGTACTGGTGCAGAACATCGGCTTCGCGCTCGGCGTGAAGATCGTGTTCCTCGGCCTCACGGTCGCGGGGCTCGGCACGATGTGGATGGCGGTCTTCGCCGACGCGGGCGCAAGCCTGATCGTCGTGGCCAACGGTTTGCGGCTGCTGTCGTCCTCCGGGGCGTTCGGCGGCGCGCAGGCCAAGCGTTGAGGAGCAGGCGATGAGCTTTCTGAAACGAATCCTGGGCGGCCACGGCGGTGGCCACGGCGGCGGGCACGGCAACAGCGGCCACGGTGGCGGGCATCACGGCGGGCAGCGCCAGGACGGGCATGGCGGCCACGATGCGCGCGGCCGCGATCGCTATGGCTGGGGCTGGCAGGCGCCGGCCGACAGTCGAAGCGGGCAGGCCGGTGGCAACGTGCCGCTGAGCCAGCTCGCCTGTGCGGGCTGCGGCGCGCTCAATGCGTCGGATGCGCGTTTCTGCGCGCAGTGCGGTGCCGCGCAACGCGGCAAGTCCTGCAGCCGTTGCCACTCGGCGCTGGCGGACGACGCGCGGTTCTGTCCCGGGTGCGGGACGCAGGCTGCGTAAGTTTGCCGGCCATTCGCGCCGGCGGCGTGTGAACGCCGGCCGGCGCGCTTCGTTTCACGGCCGGGGCAGGCGCACCGGCCTTTCGATCAGCGCAGCGGCAGGTAGATCTCGGTGCGCAGGTCGGCCGGCGCCGCATCCATCGGCGTATTGAGGTACAGCTCGAACGGCGGCGCGTCGGCGGCTTCGCGGCCCGAGTGACGCAGCCAGTCGCCGTAGAGCCACTGGTAGGCCGTCTTAAGGTCTGCATACGGCCCGGTATGCAGCAGTACCGCGTATTCGCCACCCGCCACCGTCGCGCGCTCCACCGGCGGCGCGGGCTCGATGTCCGGCGTGCCGTCGGCCGGCATGAAGCAAGCCTTCGCGCGCAGCTGCGCTTCGGGCGTCGTGTCCGGATCGTCGTAGAAGATCCCGAGCATCTTCGTGCCCGGGCCGATCAGCCCGCGCGGGCCGGCCCACGCACCGATCCGCGCGAACGCGTCACCGACCTTCAGGTACGACCCGGTATGCGCCACCGCATAGCCGTGCAATTCCGGCAGCCGCCGGATCTCGACTTCATGCTTGAACATGTCTTCTTCTCCACGCTGTAGCGGATAGATGGGGCGGTGGCTGCCCGTGCGCCGGTGCTGCACGGGCGGCACGCCGTATGCGTCGCGAAACGCCCGCGCGAACGCGTGCGTCGAACCGTAGCCCGCGCGTCGCGCGATCTCGTCGATCGGCCGCGCCGTGCACACGAGATCCTCCGACGCGCGCACGATTCGCATCCGCCGCACCGTCAGCGTGATCGATTCGCCATACAGCGCGCGATAGACGCGCTGCCAGTGATACGGCGACAGGCACGCGACTTCGGCGAGCCGGTTCAGGTCGAGCGGGCCGTCGAGGTGCCTGCGGATGTACTCGTGCACGCGCGCCACGCTGGCCGCGTAGCGAAGCCAGGTGGGCTGGTCGGGTTTCGTTTCGACGGTCATCGGCGTGTCCGGGCAAGAACCGACGTCACGGTAGCACGGCCCGAATTGATAAATCTTGCGGAAATGCGTAGGAGGCCGACAAATCCGGCCCTTTTATATTTCGACGAAATGGGGTCTTGCCCCCCAGCGATCTATGACTAAAGTTAAAGACGGTGAAATCGGGTGATCGCGTCATTTTTCTCGGGTAAGTTGCTCCGTCGGGGCAGCACGCATTTCGAAGTACGCAGGTAGTTCGTCGATGTTCAATCGCAACACCACGTTTTCGGGAGAAGAAGAAATGGATGCTTCCAGCTTCATCACGTCGCTGCAGACCACGCTAGGGGGGTATCTGCCAAAGATCGCCGGCGCGATCGGCATCCTGGTGATCGGCTGGCTGATCGCCGTCGTGGTGCGGGCCGGCGCGCTGCGCCTGCTCGGCGCGCTGAAGGTCGACCAGCGGATCAACGAAAGCACCGGCCAGGGCGCCTACGTCGAGCGGATCATCGCCGGTGGCCTGTTCTGGCTCGTGCTGCTCGTCACCGCGGTGGGCATCTTCAACGTGCTCAACCTGTACGCGGTCTCCAATCCGTTCTCGCTGCTCGTCACGCACATCGTCAACTACCTGCCGAACCTGCTCGGCGGCGGGGCGCTGACGCTGATCGCGTGGCTCATCGCGTCGCTGCTGCGCAGCCTCGCGAACCGCGCGCTGAAGGCGAGCAAGATCGACGACAAGCTGTCCGAAGGCGCCGGCATGCAGCCGATGAGCGGCTATCTCGGCGACGTGCTGTTCTGGCTCGTGATCCTGATGTTCCTGCCGGCGATCCTCGCGTCGTTCGCGCTGTCGGGGCTGCTGTCGCCGGTGCAGGGGATGGTCGACAAGCTGCTCGCGATCGTGCCGAACCTGTTCGCGGCCGCGGTGATCGGCATCGTCGGCTGGATCGTCGCGCGCGTGCTGCGCGGCCTCGTGACGAACCTGCTCGTCGCCGCCGGCGCCGACCGCCTCACGCAGGGTCTCGACAGCCCGACGCCCGTGCGCGTGTCGAGCCTGATCGGCACGATCGTCTACGTGTTCGTGTTCGTGCCGACGCTGATCTCCGCGCTCGACGCGCTGAAGATCGACGCGATCTCGGTGCCGGCCACCAACATGCTGAACCAGTTCCTCGGCGCGGTGCCGGACATCGTCGCGGCGATCGTGATCGTGCTGGTGACGTTCTACTTCGCGCGCTTCGTCGCGTCGCTCGCGCAGAAGCTGCTGGAAGCCGCGGGCGCCGACGGGCTTCCGGCCGTGCTCGGCGTCGAGCGCGTGTTCTCGGGGATCCTGCAGCCGTCGGTGCTGGTCGCGCGGCTGATCGTGTTCTTCGCGATGCTGTTCGCGTCGGTCGAAGCGGCGAACCGGCTCGGCTTCTCGCAGGTGCGCGACGTCGTCACGCTGTTCATCGAATTCGGCGGCCACGTGCTGATGGGCGGCGTGATCCTCGTGATCGGCGTGTGGCTCGCGGGCCTTGCGCGCCGCGTGATCGAGCAGGCCGACCGCGAGCACAGCGTGCTGTTCGCGCGCATCGCGCAATTCGCGATCCTCGGCCTCGTGTTCGCGATGGGGCTGCGCGCGATGGGTATCGCGAACGAGATCGTGCAGCTCGCGTTCGGCCTCGTGCTCGGTGCGATCGCGGTGGCGGTGGCGCTGTCGTTCGGCCTCGGCGGCCGCGAAGCGGCCGGCAAGCTGCTCGACCGCTGGTTCAACCAGCGCGGCGGCGGGCAGTAAAGCCACCGTCGAGCATCCGTCCGGCCGCGCTGCGTGGCCGGACGGCGCTGCGGCAGCGTGTGTATCCAGCCGGGCGAGGACGGCATGCGACAGCGTCCGCTCGTGCGGCGACGCCAGCGCCCGGCCGTCGGCGCAGGCTGCCGCTGTGCCGCCTGCGTCGCGTCGGCCTCGTGCCGATCGGCTTCGTCCCCCGTTCCGGGTCTGCGTTTCCGCAAGCGAAATGTCAGCCGCGATCTTTGCCGAATTTCGATAACACGTCGTTTAATGACTCTCTAGCATCGATTCTCAGTCGCGCAGGCCGCCAGGCCCGGCGCCTTTGAGGAGAGAGTCCGATGAAAGCAGAGTCGAATGGCCGGCCCGCCGCCGGCGCCAAGTCGTCCGGCCAGCCCGCGCTGCAGCAGACGCTCGGGACCTGGCAACTGTGGGGCATCGCGGTCGGCCTCGTGATTTCAGGCGAATACTTCGGCTGGAGCTACGGCTGGGCGAGCGCAGGCACGCTGGGTTTCGTCGTCACCGCGCTGTTCGTCGCGGCGATGTACACCACCTTCATCTTCAGTTTCACCGAGCTGACGACGTCGATCCCGCATGCGGGCGGCCCGTTTGCCTACGCGCGCCGTGCATTCGGCCCCACCGGCGGTTATCTCGCCGGGGCTGCGACGCTCGTCGAGTTCGTGTTCGCGCCGCCCGCGATCGCGCTCGCGATCGGCGCCTACCTGCACGTGCAGTTCCCCGGCCTCGAGCCGAAGCATGCGGCGATGGGCGCGTATCTCGTGTTCATGGCGCTGAACATCGTCGGCGTGCAGATCGCCGCGACCTTCGAGCTGGTCGTCACGCTGTTCGCGATCTTCGAGCTGCTGGTGTTCATGGGCGTCGTGTCGCCGGGCTTCGCGTGGAGCAACTTCATGAAGGGCGGCTGGTCGGGCGCCGATCATTTCAGCGTGGGCGCGTTCCACGGGATGTTCGCGGCGATCCCGTTCGCGATCTGGTTCTTCCTCGCGATCGAAGGCGTCGCGATGGCCGCCGAGGAAGCGAAGAACCCGAAGCGCTCGATCCCGATCGCGTACGTGGCCGGGATCCTGACCCTCGTTGCACTCGCGATCGGCGTGATGGTGTTCGCCGGCGGCGCGGGCGACTGGACCAAGCTCGCGAACATCAACGACCCGCTGCCGCAGGCAATGAAGTACATCGTCGGCGCGAACAGCGGCTGGATGCACATGCTGGTGTGGCTCGGGCTGTTCGGGCTGGTCGCGTCGTTCCACGGGATCATCCTCGGCTATTCGCGCCAGATCTTCGCGCTGGCCCGCGAAGGCTACCTGCCCGAATGGCTCGCGAAGGTGCATCCGCGCTTCAAGACGCCTTACCGCGCGATCATCGCGGGCGGCGTGGTCGGCATCGCGGCGATCTACAGCGACGAGCTGATCCAGTTCGGCGGGCAGACGCTGACCGCGAATATCGTGACGATGTCGGTATTCGGTGCGATCGTGATGTATATCGTGAGCATGGCGTCGCTGTTCAAGCTGCGCCGCTCGCAGCCGAATCTCGAACGGCCGTTCCGCGCGCCGCTGTACCCGATCTTCCCGGCGTTCGCGATCCTGGCGGCGCTCATTTGTCTCGGAACGATGGTGTACTTCAACGGGCTGGTCGCGCTGGTGTTCCTCGGCTTCCTCGCGCTCGGCTATGCATACTTCCTCGCGACGCGTTCGCAGCGTGCGAGTGCACCCGGCGACGCGCTGCTGGAGGAGTGAGCAAGGTGAAGGTGAACGTGAAAGGCCGTTCCTGACGGCATCCGGCGCGCCCCGTTGAACGGGCGCGCCGTCGGCTTTTGGCAAGGAGACTCGCAGATGTCCTATACGGAGACGATCGGTCCGCGCACGTACCGCTTCGCGGACCTGAAGACGCTGCTCGCGAAGGCGAGCCCGCTGCGTTCCGGCGACCAGCTCGCCGGTGTCGCGGCGGCGAGCGAGGAGGAGCGCGTCGCCGCGAAGATCGCGCTCGCGGGCGTGCCGCTGAAGGCATTCCTGAACGAAGCGGTGATCCCGTATGAAGACGACGAGGTCACGCGCCTGATCGTCGACGATCACGATGCGCAGGCGTTCGCGGAAATCTCGCACCTTACCGTCGGCGATTTCCGCAACTGGCTGCTGTCGCCGGCGGCCGACGGCGCGGCGCTCGAACGGATCGCGCCGGGCCTCACGCCCGAGATGGTCGCGGCCGTGTCGAAGCTGATGCGCAACCAGGACCTGATCGCGGCTGCCAGGAAGCGGCGCGTCGTCACGCGCTTTCGCAACACGGTCGGGCTGGCCGGCCGGATGTCGGTGCGGCTGCAGCCGAACCACCCGACCGACGACGTGAAGGGCATTGCCGCATCGATGCTCGACGGGCTGATGTACGGCTGCGGCGACGCGATGATCGGCATCAACCCGGCCACCGACAGCCTCGCGGCGATCGTGAAGCTGCTCGCGATGATCGATGGGTTCCGCGAACGCTACGGCGTGCCGACGCAGTCGTGCGTGCTCACGCACGTGACCAACACGATCGCGGCGGTCGAGAAGGGCGCGCCGGTGGATCTCGTGTTCCAGTCGATCGCGGGCACCGAGAAGGCGAACGCGAGCTTCGGCATCTCGCTCGCGCTGCTCGGCGAGGCGCGCGAGGCCGCGTTGTCGCTCAAGCGCGGCACGGTCGGCAACAACCTGATGTACTTCGAGACGGGGCAGGGCAGCGCGTTGTCGGCGAATGCACATTTCGGCGTCGACCAGCAGACCTGCGAAGTGCGCGCGTATGCGGTCGCGCGCAAGTTCGAGCCGTTCCTCGTGAACACGGTGGTCGGCTTCATCGGGCCCGAATACCTGTACGACGGCAAGCAGATCATCCGCGCCGGGCTCGAGGATCACTTCTGCGGGAAGCTGCTCGGCGTGCCGATGGGTTGCGACATCTGCTACACGAACCACGCGGAAGCCGACCAGGACGACATGGACACGCTGCTGACGCTGCTCGGCGCGGCCGGGATCAACTTCATCATGGGGATTCCGGGCGCGGACGACGTGATGCTGAACTACCAGAGCACGTCGTTCCACGACCAGCTCTACGTGCGCGAGGTGCTCGGGCTGCGCCGCGCGCCGGAATTCGAGGAGTGGCTGGAAACGATGGAGATCGCCGACGCGCACGGCGCGTTGCGCGCTGCGACGTCACGCGTGCCGCTGCTCGCGGGCGCGAACGACTGGATGGGGATTTCGGCATGAGCGACGCCGTCGAAAAGAACCCGTGGGCGCAGCTGAAGTCGTTCACGAACGCGCGGATCGCGCTCGGCCGCGCGGGCAACAGCCTGCCGACCGCGCCGCTGCTCGCGTTCAACCTGTCGCATGCGCAGGCGCGCGACGCGGTGCACCAGCCGCTCGATAGCGACGCATTGCGGCGCGAGCTCGATGCGGCCGGCTTCGCGACGCTCGGCGTGCAGAGCGCCGCGCCCGATCGCCAGCATTACCTGCGCCGGCCGGACCTCGGCCGCAAGCTGTCGGATGAAGGGCGCGCGCTGCTGGCCGCGCACGGCGACGCGGTGAGCGGCGACGGACCCGACGTCGTGTTCGTGGTCGGCGACGGGCTGTCGGCGTTCGCGGCCGCGAAACAGGCGTTGCCGTTGCTGCAGGCCGTGCGACCGCGGCTCGATGCGGATGGCTGGCGGATCGGCCCGGTGGTGGTCGCGACGCAGGCGCGTGTCGCGCTCGGCGACGAGATCGGCGAGCTGCTGCGCGCGAAGGTCGTCGCGATGCTGATCGGCGAACGGCCGGGGCTCAGCTCGCCGGACAGCCTCGGCGTGTACCTGACGTGGGCGCCGAAGGTCGGTTGCCACGACGCATTGCGCAACTGCATCTCGAACGTGCGGCCCGAAGGGCTGCCGTACGCGGGGGCCGCGCACAAGCTGCATTACCTGATGACGCATGCGCGCCGGCTCGGGCTGACGGGCGTCGGGCTGAAGGACGACAGCGATGCGTTGCTGCCGCAGGCGGAAGCGGAACGGATCGGGGCGGACTGAAAAGGGGGGCGCGCTGGTGGCTGCCGCGTGGCGGCATTCGCGTAGTTCGAGCGGCCTGCGGGGCGGCTACCTGAACAGCCGCTCGCACAGAAAATCGACGAACACGCGCAGCTTCGGCGACAACTGCCGGCTCGACGGCCACACGATCGAGAACTGCCCCGGCGCGATCCGGTAGTCGTCGAGCACGGTGACGAGCGCGCCGTGTTCGAGCGCGTCGCGCGCGAGGAAGTCGGGCATGTAGCCGATGCCGAGCCCCGCGAGCACGGTGCCGCGCAGCGCTTCCATGTTGTTGCAGGTCAGCGCGGTGCGCAGCTTCAGCGGCGTGCCGTCGTCGGCCGCGAGTGCCCAGTCCTGCAGCTTGCCGGTGGTCGGGAAGCAGTAGCGCACGCACTCGTGCGCTTCGAGATCGCGCGGCGTGCGCGGCGTGCCGGCCTGCGCGAGATACGCGGGCGTCGCGCACAGCACGAATGCGAACGGGCCGAGCCGCCGCGACATCAGGCTGGAATCGGACAGCGGGCCGCTGCGGATCACCGCGTCGAAGCCGCCTTCGACGACATCGACCATCCGGTCGTTGAAATCGAGATCGAGCTCGACGTCCGGGTAGCGCTGCCGGAATTCGGGCAGCACCGGCAGCAGGAACCGGTAGCCGATCACCGGCAGGCTCACGCGCAGCCTGCCGCGCGGGCGCTGTGCGGAGGCCGTCACGGTCGCTTCCGCATCGCGGAAATCCTCGAGGATCCGCTGGCAGCGTTCGTGGAAATGCCGCCCTTCTTCGGTGAGCGTGACGCGTCGCGTCGTGCGGTTGAACAGGCGCACGCCGAGCGACTGCTCGAGTTTCGCGATCGTCTTGCCGACCGCCGACGCCGAGATGCCGAGCGTGCGGCCGGCCGCGACGAAGCTCAGCGCTTCGGCGGTGCGGACAAAGGCGACGATGCCGGTCAGGTTTTCCATCGAATCGAAGGGCATGCGCCGACGCGCGCAGTCGAGTGAATTACGGAATTTTAGTCCGTTATATGCGGAGCTTCGCGTAGTTTTTCGCGGATTGAATCGGATTTATCTTCTGTCGCTCTGACGGCGCATCTGCGCCGGCTTTTCGAGGAGCGATGATGGATCACCCTTTTTCAGCCGCTTCAGCCGCTTCAGCCGCTTCAGACCCGTCGGCACGCCGGCGCGCATGGGTGCTGGCCGCCGTCTGCATGGCCGCCGTCGCGCTGCCGCTGTCGTTTTCGGGCGGCGCGGTCGCGACGCCCGCGATCGGCCACGACCTGCACGGCGGGACGGTCGCGATGAACTGGATCACCAACGCGTTCATGCTCGCGTTCGGCAGTTTCCTGATGGCGGCCGGCGCGCTGGCCGACCAGTTCGGCCGCAAGCGCCTGTTCGCGATCGGCGTCGGCGGCTTCACGCTGATGTCGGTCGCGCTCGCGTTTGCGCCGTCGATGCTCGCGGTCGACCTGCTGCGCGCCGCGCAAGGGTTCGCGGCGGCCGCGGCGCTCGCGGGCGGC
>NZ_JAAGPO010000277.1:0-238 GCF_017104825.1 Burkholderia sp. Ac-20345
AGAAGTAGAGTGTGGAATAAGAAGACGTTGTGAAGTGCGTAGAGTGTAGCGCAGTGTGTGGCAGAGTATTGGCGATTGGTGAGCACAGCATGAGATGAGTGCAGACGGAGAATGAGTGAATAGGCATCGTTCTAGCATAAATCATCCTATGCAGTCAGAGACGAGCGCATTATGAGTGGATGTTCGTATTTGCTTAGTAGTTAGTGATTTAGATTTATTTTTTTTTTTTTTTTAATGC
>NZ_JAAGPO010000278.1:0-10149 GCF_017104825.1 Burkholderia sp. Ac-20345
CCAGCCGGCACGGATTCCAGCGTGCGCGGCGCGGCGATGCGCGGGCGCGCCGCGGCCGGCGGCGTCACGGCGGCCAGGTCCGAATCGGCGAGTGCGACGATTTCCACGCTGCCGTCATCGAGCGTGCGGTTCGACAGCACGACCGCGTCGGCGCCGAGTGCCTCGCGCACGAGACGAAGTGCGTCGCGGCTCGTTGCGCCGGTGAATTTGCGAATGTTCAAGCGGAACCCCCGATGACGTTAACGACTTTGATCGTGCGTGTGTCCGGCACTTCGGCATACGACAGCACTTTCAATTGCGGCAGGCTGCGGCGCAGGAAACGCGCGAGCATCGCGCGCAGCGCGTGCTGCACGAGCAGCACGGGCGGCAGCCCGAGATTCTGTTGACGCAGCATCGCCTGTTGCGTGCCGGTCAGAAGGTTGTGCGCGAGGCTGGGTTCGAGGCCCGGGTTCGCGCCGGTGGCGAGCGCCTGCGACAGCACGCGCTCCAGATTCGAGTCGAGGCCCATCACCTGCATTTCGCCGGCGCCCGGATACCACTGCTGCGTGATCGCGCGGCCGAGCGAGAGCCGCACCGCGGCCGTGATCTCGAACGCGTCGCCGCGGCCCGCGTGTTCGGACACGGCCTCGAGGATCGTGCGCATGTCGCGGATCGGCACGCCTTCCTCGAGCAGGTTCTGCAGCACCTTCTGCAGCGTCGTCAGCGAGATCGTCTTCGGCACGAGGTCCTCGACGAGCGACGGCGCGTCCTTGCCGGTGCGCTCGACGAGCGCCTGCACTTCCTGGCGGCCGAGCAGCTCGGCCGCGTGCTGGACGACCAGATGGTTCAGGTGCGTCGCGACGACCGTGCTCGCGTCCACCACCGTGTAGCCGTACACCTGCGCCTGTTCGCGCATCGCGACGTCGATCCACACGGCCGGCAGCCCGAACGCGGGATCCTGCGTGACGGCGCCCGGCAGCGCGGCCGTCACCTGGCCGGGGTTGATCGCGAGCCACTGGCCCGGGAACACTTCGCCGAAGCCGATCTCGACGCCCTTCAACGCGATCCGGTACGCGTTCGGCCGCAGTTCGAGGTTGTCGCGGATATGGATCACCGGCGGCAGGAAGCCGATTTCCTGCGCGAATTTCTTGCGGATGCTCTTGATGCGCTTGAGCAGTTCGCCGTCGCTGTTCTTGTCGACGAGCGGAATCAGCCGGTAGCCGACTTCCAGCCCGAGCGGGTCGATCAGCTGCACGTCGTCCCAGGTCGCCTCGTGGCTGTCCGACGGCAGCACGGCAGGCGGCGCGATGTCGGTCAGGTCGCCGGCCGCCTTGCGGGCCGCCGCGCGTTTGGTCTGCGTGCGGGCCAGCCAGATCGCGCCGCCGCCGAGGGCGAGGAACGCGAAGTGCGGCATTCCGGGGATCAGCCCCATCAGCACGATGATCGCGCCGGTGATGTTCAGCACGCGCGGGTTCGTGAACAGCTGGCCGGTGATCTGCGTGCCGATGTCCTCGTCGGTCGCGACGCGCGACACGATCACGCCGGCCGCGGTCGAGATCACGAGCGACGGGATCTGCGCGACGAGGCCGTCGCCGATGGTCAGCAGCGTGTAGTTCGTGCCGGCCGCGGCGAACGTCATGTCGTGCTGGACCATCCCGACGATCAGCCCGCCGATCACGTTGATCGCCATGATGATCAGGCCGGCGATCGCGTCGCCGCGCACGAACTTCGACGCGCCGTCCATCGACCCGTAGAACTCGGCTTCCTGCGACACGGCCAGGCGGCGCTTGCGTGCCTGTTCCTCGTTGATGAGGCCCGCGTTCAGGTCGGCGTCGATCGCCATCTGCTTGCCGGGCATCGCGTCGAGCGTGAAGCGCGCGGACACTTCGGCGATCCGCCCCGCGCCCTTCGTGATCACCATGAAGTTGATGATCATCAGGATCACGAACACGACGATACCGACCGCGAAGTTGCCGCCGACGAGGAAGTGGCCGAACGCCTCGATCACCTGGCCGGCCGCATCGGGGCCCGTGTGGCCTTCGAGCAGCACGACGCGCGTCGACGCGACGTTCAGCGACAGGCGCAACAGCGTCGAGAACAGCAGCACGCTCGGGAACGCCGCGAAGTCGAGCGGCTTCATCGTGTACATGCTGACGAGCAGCACCATCACGGACAGCGCGATGTTGAACGTGAACAGCAGATCCAGCAGCATCGGCGGCAGCGGCAGGATCATCATCCCCAAAATCATGCAGATGAGGATCGGGCCCGCGAGCGAGCGCAGGTTGGTGCCTGCGAGCAGGTTCGGGCGCTTCGCGAACAGGCCGGTCGGGGTGCTCATGCCAGGCCTCCCTTACCGAGCGTGTCTTCCTGCTCCTCGCGTTCGTCGTCGGCGGAGACCGACGCGCCCTTGTCGAGATCGGCCGGCACCTCCAGGTCGACCGGCACCGCCGGGAACGCACCGCCTTCCGAGCGGAAGCGCTTGAGCTGGTAGACCCACGCGAGCACTTCGGCGACGGCCGAGTACAGCGAGCCGGGAATCTCGCGTTCGAGTTCGACGTTGTGATACAGCGCACGCGCGAGCGGCGGCGCTTCGAGCAGCGGCACGTTGTGTTCGGCCGCGAGTTCGCGGATGCGCGCGGCGACGAGGTTCACGCCCTTCGCGACGACCTTCGGCGCGCGCATCTCGCCGTCCGTGTACTGCAGCGCGACGGCGAAGTGCGTCGGGTTCGTGACGACCACGTCGGCCTTCGGCACGGCCGCCATCATCCGGCGGCGCGCGATCGCACGCTGCTGCTGGCGGATCCGGCCCTTCACGTGCGGATCGCCTTCGTTCTCGCGATGCTCGCGCTTCACTTCTTCCTTCGTCATGCGCAACTTCTTGTTGTACTGCCAGATTTGGTAAGGCACATCGAGCGCGGCGACCACCAGCATCCCGGCGACCGTCGTGCCGCAGCACACGGCGACCAGATGCAGCGCATCGGGCAGCGCCACGCCGATCGGCTGCGTCGCGAGGCCGAGCAGTTCGTCCTTGGCGCGCCAGATCGCGATGCCGCCGATCCCGCCGACGACCAGCGTCTTCGCGACCGACATCCCGAGCTGGATCGGCCCCTGGATCGAGAAGATCCGGCCGAGGCCCGAGATCGGATTCAGGCGGTCGAACTTCAGTTCGAACGTCTTCTGCGAGATCAGCCAGCCGCCGAGTGCCATCGGCGCGAGCAACGCGGCGACGCCGGTGAGCGCGAGGAGCGGCAGCAGCGCGGCGAAGCCTTCGAGGCTCGCGCTGCCGGCCGCCGACAGCATCCGGTTCGTGTCGAACGCGGTCGCGCGATCGAACGTGAACGCGCCGCGCAGCATCGCCTGCAGATGTCCGCCCGACGGGCCCGCGAGCAGCCAGGCGCCGTAGAACCCGGCCGCGAGCAGCGCGAACGAAGCCAGTTCGCGCGAACGCGCGACCTGCCCCTCCTCGCGCGCCTTCTCGCGGCGCCTGGGAGTGGCGGCTTCGGTCTTGTCGAGATCGCTCTCGTCTGCCACGGGGCCTCCAGTCGGGTACGGCGGAATGCCGCTTTCCAGTGACACCGATTATTCATGGAGGCGTCAAACACCGATCGGTCGAGCAAAGCCGGGAAAGGGGGGTATTTCGGGGAATCGGGCGAGCCGGCGCAAACGGGGCCGGACGGGGGACGGAACGCCCTGCGGCGCGGCGAAAAAACGGGCCGGCGGATGCGATGGCGGGTGTCGGTTCCGGACGGCCGGTTGCGGACGACCGGTTGCGGACGGCCGGTTCCGGACGGAACGGCGACGGCGTGAAGCGAGGAAAAAGCGCGGAAAGGGTGAAGCAGTGCAACGGCGCAGCAGGTGCGACGCGAAATCAGGCCCCGACGCGACGGCGTCGCGCGCCGGGGCGGGTGCCGGTCAGGCCGCCGGGATCGGATCCGCGCCGAAGCGGTTCGGGCCTTCGGTGCCGCGCGAGCACATCCACACGAGCAGCAGGATGCCGCCGACGATCGGAATCAGCGCGAGCAGCAGGAACCAGCCCGAGCGGCCCGTATCGTGCAGCCGGCGCACGCTGACCGCGATGCTCGGGATGATCAGCGCCAGCGAAACCAGGCCGATCACGACGAGCAGCAGCAGCGTGATCAGGCCCGCGTCGTGGCCTGCCGCGCCGATGATCTGCGCGGCGATCGACAGCGCGCAGGTCAGCAGCGCGAAGTACCAGTATTCGGCACGGCGCGCACGGCCTTCGAATGTCGCGTATTTATTGAGTGCGGAACGAACGGCTTCAGAAAAATTCATTTTATTACCCTCCTGTTTTATATTGACGACCCCGGAAACAACGCCGGAATTATATGTTTGAATTTCGACGGATTCCATCTATTTTCACGTGCCGGGCGACACCCGCACCGGCCCGCCTTGCCTGCCGGCACGGCACAGGAACGGCTGCAGCAGCGGAATGCGGCGCCGCAGGCTTGCATGCCGCGTCATTTTAATAATCTTGAAGACCTGACAGAAACTACAGCCTCATATAATCCAGTATTTGATTACAAGCGAATGAAATCGGGTGCGATCGATAATCGGCGCGAGTATGCCTCATTCGATTAACCGGCCCGCATTACGCTGGTGTGCAAAGCACGCTACGCTTTGCCATTCCCGATTCCGGTCGAACCGCACCATGCTCCGTCATCCGCTCGTTCCGTCGCTGTCGCTCGCCTGCGCGCTGGCCGCCGGCTGCGCGTACACGCCGGGCCCGGCGCACAGGCGCCCGATGCGCCGCACCCCGGCACGATCGCGCTGCACCATGCGTGGAACGGATCGACGGAATCCCTGCGCGCGCAGGATTTCCCTGAAAGCTTCACCTTCCGCTGCGTCGACGCGCACGGAGAACCGGCTGAACGTGCCCGCGCGGCCTGGTGCGTGCCGGTCGTCGAGATCGAATCGGTATCGGTCGATGGCGCCGGGCGCCCGGTCGCGCCGGCCGACGCCGTACGGATCGAAAGCAGCACGTACGGGCCCGGCCACCGCTTCCTCGACCATACGCGCCTGATGCGCGACGGCCGGCCGCCGGCCTAGCGCCCGTTCCGGCCACTCACGGGCCTGCGCGGCCCCTTGAGCCGCGTTCACGCCGGCAGCAGGCTACCCTGCCCCTAGCCCGCCGCCGCCCGCTGCAGCGCGTCGAGATCGAGCTTCTTCATCGTCATCACCTGCGCCATCACGCGCTCCGCGCGCGCCGGGTCGCCCGCCATCAGCTCCGGCAACTGCACCGGCACGACCTGCCACGACACGCCGAAGCGGTCGCGCAGCCAGCCGCACTGCTGCGCGCGCTCGTCGCCGCCTTCCGACAGGCGCGCCCAGTAGCGATCGATTTCGTCCTGGTCCCGGCAGTTGACGACGAACGACACGGCCGGCGTGATCTGGAACACGGGGCCGCCGTTCAGCGCGACGAACGCCTGCCCGTCGAGCTCGAACGCGACGGTCATCACCGCGCCCTCCGCGCTGCCGGATGCGTGCGCGCCGGCCTTGCCGTAGCGCGCGACGTGCACGATGCGCGCGTTGTCGAACACCGACACGTAGAAACCGGCGGCCGCCTCGGCGTCGCTGTCGAACCACAGGAACGGCGTGATGCGTTGTATGCGCGGGCTCATGGCGCTGCCTCCTCGATATCGTGCCGGCACGAGTGCCGGTACTACATCGTAGGCGCTGCGCACGCGCACGGCGGCGCGCCGGTCCGACCCGTCGGGCCGCGCGCGGCCGTCGAATAAAAAAGGGGGCGATTGCTCGCCCCCCCCTCTTCAGCGTACGGCCGTGCCGCGTCAGAACGCGACGAAAGGCTGCGCGCCGCCGCTCGCGGTCTTGTCCATCCCGAAGTAGATCGTCCGGTTGTAGAAGTGCGGCATGCCGAGGTCGAGCCAACTGGACGAACCGAACGGGCCCGCGATGTCGTTGAACGCGAACGTCGACGGGTTCGCGAACAGCGCATCCGCGTTCGCGACGGACATCGACACGGTGGCGGCCACGCCGTTCTGGCCGGTCAGCGTCGCCGAGTAGCTGGCCGGCGACGATGCCGGGCAGTAGAACTGCGTGTTCTTCGGGCAGGTCGTCGACGTAGTCGTCGAATCGTTGAAGAAATACGCGTTCGAGCCCGTATCGAAGAACGCCATCACGTTGCGCCCCTGGAACGTCGCACTGACGTCGCCCGTCGTGGTCGACGTCATCACGGTCTTCCCGGTCATGTCGGGCAGACCGAACGTCAGCGTCCCGGTTGCGCTGGCCTGTCCGCTGTTCGAGATGCTCGGCATCGTCACGCTCACCCCGCTGCTGTCGGCGAAGCGATGTACCGGGTTGGCCACCTGCTGCGCCACCGGCACGAGCGCAACCGCGCAGTTCGCGTTGTCGCCGTTCGGGCACGCGTAGTAGTTGTTGTTCGACGAAGTCGACGTCGCGCAGGTCGTGCCGCAGTCGACCGGCGCCGGCCCGATGCCAAGGATCCCGTTCGCCCCGAGCGCGCTCGCCGAGTTGGCCGACGCGCCGCCGTTCGTGCATGAACTCGGCACGTTCGTCGTGCCGAGGTCACCGATGATCTGCACGGGCAGCGAGCTCGCCTGCTCGGAGCCGATCGACAGGTCGATCGTGCGCACCGAGCCCCATGTGTAGCTCGACACGAACTTGCCGCATTCGGCGACCGGCGCACCGCCGCTCGTCACCTGCGGGAGGCTGCCGAGCACGCCCGACACCGCGCTGCCGACGATCCGCAGCCCGTAGGACGCGGTATCGACGAGCACGTTGTTGACCACCTGGCAGTTCGACGTGCCCGGCGCGCAGACCTTCACGCTGACGGTCGGGATGTTGATCACGTTCGCGACGCCGGAGCTGACGGTGATGACGGCCTTGTTCCCGGAATTACCGTCCGAGCCGCCCGAACCGCCGTTGCCGTTGTTGCCCGAGCTGCTGCCGCCACCGCCGTCGCCGCCGCCGCCGCATGCCGTCACGAGGACGGCCGTCGCCGCCGCAAGGCCCAGCACGCCGAGCCAGCGCTTGAATGTACGAGGAATTCTCAAGATCGCTCTCCCGCTGTCACTGGATGTCGGTGCCGGCCAGGCCGGCAGGCAGCGCCGCCGGCAGCCATGCCTGGCCCGAGAAGGCGCCCATGTGGCCGCCTGTCCGGATCACGAGGCCGTTCGTATCGACGGACACGGGCGCGCGCCAGCCGCGCGCCTTGTGCGCCGCCTGGACGCCAGCGGTGTACTGCGGGAAATAGCTGCCGAGCAGCGACGCGAGATCCGGCATCGTCGGCCCTTGCCACGCGAGGCCGAACACGCTGCCGGCGGCCGACGTGTATTCGTGGATGACGGTGCCCGATCCGAGCTTGATCTCGCGGACGGTATAGGCGGCCGTGCTCGTCTGCACGCCGTCTGCCGAACGCATCGCGCGCTGCAACGCGCGTACGGTTGCGGCCTGATCGTCCGCCGGCGGCGACATCGGTGCGCCGCCCAGTTCCGCGTATGCGTGGACGCTCCACAGCACACCCATTGCAGCCGTCGCGTGCGCGACGGCCCAGCCCAAGCGTTTCAGCTTCACGTTCCCCCCCAAGGGACTGGCTTCGTTGCCGGCGGTGCGGCCATCGGGCCCGCGCCACCTGCCAACATATGAAATCGTATGAATGACGCTACGTTGCTGCTGACGCGTAGTATGCCTGCTGAGTGTGTCGAAGTGTCAATTTGACGCAGGATCGGCCACCCTGGGGCTTGCAGGTGACACGCGCGCGGGAGGCGGTGCGGGGAACGCGCGACGCATGCATCGGGCGGCGCCGCAACACGCGGCGCGCCGATGCATGCGGCAGGGTCAGAAGCCCAGGCTGGCGAGCAGGTCGTCCACCTGCCCCTGGTCCTGGACCACGTCGGTTTTGCCTTCCGGCGCGATCTGCGGGCCGTTCAGCAGCGACTCGGGGCTGCCGGTCGAGCTTATCTGCTCGGCCGCGAGTGCAGCCGCGGTGGCCGCGAACTGCTCGCGCCGCTCGGGCGCGATGTTCTCGACGAGCACCGTGAGGAGCTGCTGCTCGATCAGGTAGACCATGTCCATGATCTTCTTGATCACCTGCCCGGTCAGGTCCTGGAAATCCTGCGCGAGCATGATCTCGAGCAGTTGCGCGCTAGTTGCCGAAGCCGACTCGGGCAGCGTGCGCAGGAACGTGCGCGTATCGTCCATCAGCTCGCGCACTTCCGCGTGCTCGATCGGTGTCGCGTACCACTGCGCCCAGCGCGCGTCGAGCGCCTCGGCCTCGTTCTGGATGCGCTCCTGCATCGGCTTCGCGACCTCGATCGCATTCAGCACGCGCACGGCGGCCTGCTCGGTCATCGTCGCGACGTAGCGCAGCCGGTCGCGTGCATCGGGCACGGCTTCCGCCGCCCGCTCGACATGCTTGTCGAGCCCGAGCTCGCGCATCGAATCGCGCAGCGTGCGCGTGACATGGCCGATACGCGCGAGGATGCGGTCGCCCGCGAAACCGGCACCTTCGGCCTGGCCGTCGGCGCTGAACCCGGCGCCCGTCAGCGCTGCATGGATCGGCTCGTTCACGTCAGCTCCCGGTCTTCGCCATCTTGTCGATGATCTTGTTCAGCTTCTCGTCAAGCGTCGCGGCCGTGAACGGTTTCACGACGTAGCCGCTCGCGCCGGCCTGTGCGGCCGCGATGATGTTCTCCTTCTTCGACTCGGCCGTGACCATCAGCACCGGCAGGTGCGTGAGCGTCGCGTCCGCGCGGATTTCCTTCAGCATCGCAAGGCCGTCGAGGTTCGGCATGTTCCAGTCCGAGATCACGAAGTCGAAACCGCCGCCGCGCAGCCGCGCCAGGCCGGCCGCGCCGTCCTCGGCCTCGTCGACGTTCGAGTAGCCCAGTTCCTTGAGCAGGTTGCGGACGATCCGGCGCATCGTCGGGAAATCGTCCACCACCAGGATTTTCATGCTCTTGTCCATCGTCGTTCCTTTCCAGATTCGTTTCCATCGGGACACGTATCGTGGCACGCGCCCCGTGACATTCCATTCAAACGCGCTGCACGCGGTCGCCCATTGTCGCCAGGCGCGCCATCACACGACGGCTCATCTCGGCGAGCGGCACGATCTCGTCCGCGCCGCCGAGCGCGATCGCCTCGCGCGGCATCCCGAACACGATGCAGCTTGCTTCATCCTGCGCGAACGTGTGAGCACCCGCGCGTTTCATTTCCAGCAGGCCGGCCGCGCCGTCGCGGCCCATCCCGGTCAGGATCACCCCGATCGCGTTCTTGCCCGCGTGCGTCGCCGCCGAGCGGAACAGCACGTCGACCGACGGGCGGTGCCGGTTGACCGGCGGCTCGTCCGACAGTTGCGCAATATAGTTCGCCCCGCTCCTTGCAAGCAACAGGTGCGCGTGGCCCGGCGCGATATACGCATGGCCCGGCAGTACACGCTCGCCGTGCTCCGCTTCCTTCACCGCGATCCGGCACAGGCCGTTCAGCCGCTGTGCGAACGACTTCGTGAAGCCCGGCGGCATGTGCTGCGCGATCAGCACGGCCGGCGCATCCGGCGGCAGCGGCGTCAGCACTTCGCGGATCGCCTCGGTGCCGCCCGTCGACGCGCCGATGATGATCAGCTTCTCGGTACTGACGAGCGGGTTGTTGATCATCGGCGCGGCCGGGTGGCTGTCCGCCGCGCGCGCGACGGCCTGCGGCTGCGGCGCCTGGCGCACGCGCGCACGCGACGCCGCGCGGATCTTGTCGGCGAGCTTTTCCGCGTAGTCGAGCATCCCGTCGCGAATCCCGACGCGCGGCTTCGTGACGAAATCGACCGCGCCGAGTTCGAGCGCGCGCAGCGTGATTTCCGAGCCGCGCTCGGTCAGCGACGACACCATCACGACCGGCATCGGCCGCAGGCGCATCAGCTTCTCGAGGAAGTCGAGCCCGTCCATGCGCGGCATTTCGACGTCGAGCGTGAGCACGTCGGGGTTGTGCTGCTTGATGAGCTCACGCGCGACGAGCGGATCGGGCGCAGTTGCGCACACCGTCATGTCGGGCTGGCTGTTGATGATCTCGGTCATCAGGCTGCGGATCAGCGCCGAATCGTCGACGCACAATACTTTGATCTTCTGCACTGCGGTCATGCCTCCTGCTTTCTTGATAGGTTCGCCGCCCGCACGCCGCCAGCCG
>NZ_JAAGPO010000279.1:0-10144 GCF_017104825.1 Burkholderia sp. Ac-20345
TGCTTCGGCGGCCTCGCGTTCGCGGCGCTGGCGCGCGAGCCGCAGGTCGTGGCGTTCGCGCGCGGCATCGGCCTGTTCCTGCGACCACGCGTCCCAGCCGGTGCGATCGCCGGTCACCGGCAGCATCGCGATGCAGTCGACCGGGCAGGGCGGCACGCACAGGTCGCAGCCCGTGCACAGCGACTCGATGATCGTATGCATCTGCTTCGGCGCGCCGACGATCGCGTCGACCGGGCACGCCTGCATGCACAGCGTGCAGCCGATGCACAGGCTTTCATCGATGAAGGCGACCGCGCGCGGATGCTCGCTGCCGTTGACGGGGTTCAGCGGAATCACCGGTTTGCCGAGCAGGCTCGAGAGGCGTGCGATGCCTTCGGCGCCGCCGGGCGGGCACTGGTTGTAGTTCGCGTCGCCGGCGGCGATCGCCTCGGCGTACGGGCGGCAGCCGTTATAGCCGCACTTCGTGCATTGCGTCTGGGGAAGCAGATCTTCGATGCGATCTGCGAGTGTCTTGGAATCGGTCACGGTGACAACGGGCGCAGCGGCGCCGAATGGCTCTCGACCGCGTCGGGCGCGGCCGGAAAGGTTTGCCAAAGCTCGATTATCGCCGATTTCCCGCATTGCGCTGGACGCCGTCTGTGCGCATAATCGAACCGCTTTTTTGCAGGGGCTCAGCAGGAGGGCGGCCGCACGCGGCGCGCCCGTTCCAGGGCGGCCGGCGCCAAGGCGGTGGGGGTGCCGGTCCGGATCAAGCGGCTCACATAGCAAAACGCCACCATGAATCAGCCAAAAATCAAAAGAGATCCTGAAGGTACGCGCCGCCGCATCCTGATGGCGGCAGCCGAAGAGTTCGCGAGTGGAGGGCTGTTCGGCGCACGCGTCGACCAGATCGCGCGCCGGGCCGAAACCAACGAGCGCATGCTCTATTACTACTTCGGCAGCAAGGAGCAGCTGTTCACGGCCGTGCTCGAACACGCATTCTCCGCGCTGACCGAGGCCGAACGCGTGCTCGACCTCGACGGCGTCGCGCCGGTCGAAGCCGTCACGCGGCTCGCGCATTTCGTTTGGGACTACTACCGCGACCATCCGGAACTGCTCAGGCTCATCAACAACGAGAACCTGCACGAAGCGCGCTACCTGCACAAGTCGACGCGGATCCGCGAGATGATGTCGCCGATCGTCGCGAAGCTCGGCAACGTGCTGACGCGCGGCCAGAAGGCCGGGCTGTTCCGCACCGACGTCGATCCGCTGCGCTTCTACGTGACGCTGTCGGGGCTCGGCTACTACATCGTGTCGAACCGCTTCACGCTCGCCGCGACGCTCGGCCGCGATTTCACCGACACCGACGAGCGCGCGGAGATGGTCCGGATGAACACCGAAGTGCTGCTCGCGTATCTGCTGCGACGCTGATGCGCTGACCGCGCTGAAGCGGCCGCTGGATGCAAAAACGCCGCCGTGCGCAGGCAACGGCGGCGTTTTTTCGTCTGAACGCGGTGCGTCAGGCGGCCTTGCGTGTGCGCACGGCCTTTACGCGCGGGCTGCCGGCGGCGGCGCGTTTCGCGGCCGGAGCAGCCTTGACGGGAGCCGGTGCGGCAGCCTTGGCCGGCGCCTTCGCGCGTGTGCGCTTCGCCACGGTGGCGCGCGTCGTGGCTGCCGGCGCTTCCGGGACATCCTTCGTCGCGCCGTGCTTCGGCTCCGGCGCATGCTCGCGGATGAAGTCGCGCAGCTGCGGATAGATGATCGTGCGCCAGCGGCGGCCCGAGAAAATCCCGTAGTGACCGCACTTCTCGGCGGTCAGGCTGCGGCGATCGTCTTGCGGGATGCCCGTGCACAGCTCGTGCGCGACATGCGTCTGGCCGCTGCCGGAGATGTCGTCGAGTTCGCCTTCGATCGTCATCAGCGCAGTGCGCTTGATGTCCTGCGGACGCACGCGCTCGCCTTCGACATCCCACGTGCCTTCGGCCAGCCGGAATTCCTGGAACACGACGCGGATCGTCTCGAGGTAATACTCGGCGGCCATGTCGAGCACCGCGTTGTACTCGTCGTAGAACTGGCGGTGCGCTTCGGCGTCATCCTCGTCGCCGCGCAGCAGGCTCTGGTAGAAATCCCAGTGCGATTGTGCGTGCCGCTCCGGGTTCATCGCGACGAAGCCCGTGTGCTGCAGGAAGCCCGGATACACCTGGCGGCCTTCGCCCGGATAGTTCGCCGGCACCGTATGGATCACGTTGTTCTCGAACCATGCGGTCGAGTGCTGCGTGGCGAGCGAATTCACCGACGTGGGGCTGCGGCGCGCATCGATCGGGCCGCCCATCATCGTCATCGTGAGCGGCGTGTCCTCACCGCGGCTCGCCATCAGCGAGATCGCCGCGAGCACCGGCACCGTCGGCTGGCACACCGAAATCACGTGCAGGTTGCGCGCGCCGATGTGACGGATGAACTCCTGGATATACGCGATGTAGTCGTGCAGGTGGAACGGGCCGGTCTCGATCGGCACCATCCGCGCGTCGATCCAGTCGGTGATGTAGACCTTGTGATCCTGCAGCAGCGTGCGCACGGTGTCGCGCAGCAGCGTCGAGTGGTGGCCCGACAGCGGCGCGCAGACCAGCACGACCGGTTCGTCCTTCAGCTGCGTGACGGCGTCGGCGTCGTCCGAATAGCGCTTGAAGCGCAGCAGCCGGCAGAACGGCTTCTCGACGATCGTCTGCTCGACGATCGGGATGTTGTGGCCGTCCTTGACGATCTGATGAATGTTGAATTCAGGCTTCTCGTAATCCTTGCCGAGCCGGTACATCAGTTCGTACGCGGCGGCCATCCGCGTCGCGCCCGGCATCAGCGAGAACGGGCTGGACGGATTGGCGAACGATTTGGACGCGGCCTGGGCCCAGGCCGTCAGCGGGCTCAGCATGGCGCGCTGGAATTCGTGCAGTTGGTAAAGCATGCAGACTACTCCCGCGTGGGGGACGGTGCGCAAGGGCGGCGTGGGGCGTCGCGGCGTGCCGTGTGGGTCAGCGACCGGCCATGTTGCACTGCAGCCGGACAATCGCGTCGATCATATCGGACAACGATGGGTGGTGCAATGCAACATTTCCCCGATTTTTCATCAAAGTTTTGCGATTTGACGTTCTCTGACCAAGCTGCTCGTGCCCCCGTTCAGCGCCCCGTCGCGACGGCCGGCGCGGGCTGGCCGGCTGCGCGCGCCATTGCGTCTTCGTGGTGCATCAGATTCATCGCGGTATGCACGAGCGCCACGTGGGAGAACGCCTGCGGGAAGTTGCCGACGAGCCGCCCGGCCACCGGGTCGTACTCCTCCGCGAGCAGCCCGAGGTCGTTCGACAGTGCGAGCAGCCGGCTGAACAGGCGGTGCGCGTCGTCGATCCGGCCCAGCAGCGCATAGTTGTCGACCAGCCAGAAACTGCAAGCGAGAAACGTGCCTTCGCCGGGCGGCAGGCCGTCGTCGTAGTCGGTCGTGCGGTAGCGCATCACGAGCCCGTCGTGCAGCAATTCCCGCTCGATCGCCTCGACCGTGCCGACGATGCGTGGATCTTCCGGCGGCAGGAAGCCGAGCAGCGGCATCAGCAGCACGCTCGCGTCGAGCTCGTCGCTCCCGTAGCTCTGCGCGAACGCCTGTTTGCCTTCGTGCCACGCGTTGTTGCATACGTCTGCATGGATCTGGTCGCGCAGCGCGCGCCAGCGGTCGAGCGAGCCGGGCAGCCGGAACATCTCCGCCGACTTGATCGCGCGGTCGAACGCGACCCACGCCATCACCTTCGAGAACGTGAAATGGCGGCGGCCGCCGCGCGTTTCCCAGATGCCTTCGTCGGGTTCCTGCCAGATCTTCTCGAGATGGTCGAGCAGCGCGCACTGCACGGACCAGACCGTGTCGTCGGCCTGCAGGCCGCCCACGCGTGCGAGGTGCAGCGCGGCCATCACCTCGCCGAACACGTCGAGCTGGAGCTGGTTCGCGGCGCCGTTGCCGACGCGCACCGGCTTCGAGTCCTGGTAGCCGGGCAGCCAGTCGAGCTCCATTTCCGGCAGCCGGCGCTCGCCGGCGATCCCGTACATGATCTGGATTTGTTCGGGCGAGCCGGCCATCACGCGGCCGAGCCACGTGCGCCACGCGCGCGCCTCGTCGTAGTAGCCGCCGCGCATCAGCGCGAGCAGCGTGATCGTCGCGTCGCGCAGCCAGCAGTAGCGGTAGTCCCAGTTGCGGTTGCCGCCGATCTTCTCGGGCAGCGACGTGGTCGGCGCGGCGACGATGCCGCCGGTCGGCTCGTACGCGAGCGCCTTCAGCGTGATCAGCGACCGGCGCACGGCGGCCGCGTAGCGGCCCTGCACCTGGCAGCGGCCCGACCATTCGAGCCAGTAGTTTTCGGTGCGCGCGAGCATCGACAGCGGATCGCGCGCGGGCGGCAGCCGCAGGTGCGACGCCGCGTAGCTGAGCGAGAACGGCACGCGCTCATCGGCGCTCACCGTGAATTCCGCGAGCGTATGGAGGTTTTCGCCGGTGAGCGGCACCGGCGTGCGCAGCACGACGGTGTCGGGGCCCGCGATCGCCTTCATGCCGTCCTCGCGGGTCAGCTGCGTGACCCACGGGATCGAGAAGCCGTAGTCGAAGCGCAACACCAGCTCCATGCGCATCTTCATCGTGCCGTGGCGGCCGACGACGATCCGCACCAGTTCGGACCAGCCGTTGCCGGGCGGCATGAAGTCGACCACGGTGACGGCACCGTCGGCGCTTTCGTAGTCGGTTTCGAGAATCAGCGTGTCGCCGCGATAGCGGCGCGTCGTGTGCGTGATCGCGGCGTCGGCGGCCGGCGCGAGCAGCCAGCGGCCGTGCTCGGGGGTGCCGAGAAGCGCCGCGAAGCAGGCGCCCGAATCGAAGCGGGGCCAGCACAGCCAGTCGACGGAGCCGTCTTTAGCGATCAGCGCGGCGGTGTGGCCGTCGCCGACGAGGGCGTAGTCTTCGATCAGGGCAGGCATGGGCAGGCGATCCTTGGGTATTCGAGTTCACAATGCGGACGGCGGTGGCCAAGGCTTCACGCGCTGGCGCCGCGCCCCGTATACTCGGCCGGGCGGCGGAGCGCATGAACGGCCGGCGTTTCGTCCTATCTCAACACTTGAAGCGACTCGATGCAAGGAGGATTCAATGCCCAACCGTTTACGCGAGCGTGACGCACGCGCTTCGACACGAGGGTTCCCGCTTAGGCTCGCTCACTGGATGAAAGGTTTCGCGATCGTGCTCTCCCTTTCCGCGACCCACGCATTTGCGCAGCAATCGCCCGCCCCGGCCGACGGCGTCTACAACCTGCTCGTCGGCACCTATACGGGTGGCGGCAGCGACGGGATTTATGTTTACCGCTTCGATACGAAAACCGGCAGCGTCGCGCCCGTGTCGTCGGCGAAGACCGTGAATCCGTCGTACCTGTTGCCGAGCCGCGACGGTCGCACCGTCTACGCGGTCAACGAACTGCCCGGCGACGACGGGCCGGCGACGACGCGCGGCGGCGTCAGCGCATTTCGCTTCGACGCGAAGACGGGCGCGCTGAGCTTCATCGACCGCGTGTCGTCGGAAGGGAACGATCCTTGCTATCTCGCGCTGTCGCCGGACGGCAAGTACCTCGTGACCGCCAACTACTCGGTCGCGAAGGATCCGGGCGGCAGCTTCGCGGTGTTTCCGCTGCGCGACGACGGTGCGGTCGGCCAGGCCGCGCTGACCGTGCACCATGAGGGCACGGGGCCCGTGAAGGGCCGCCAGGACGGCGCGCACGTGCATTCGACGGTGTTTTCGCCGGACGGCCGTTACCTGTTCGTGCAGGATCTCGGCGCGGACAAGATCTACGGCTACCGCTACACGGTGGACGGCAGCCGCGGGCTGATCGGCCCGACCGACACGCGCTACACGCCGGTGAAGGCGGGCTCGGGCCCGCGTCACATGGTGTTCGGCGCCGACGGCCGGTACGCGTACGTGACGAGCGAACTCAACGCATCGGTCGAGGTGTTCGGCTACCACGACGGCAAGCTGTCACCGGTCGAGACCGTGTCGATGACCGCGCCGGGCTTCAAGGGCAAGGTCGGTGGCGGCGCGATCCACCTGTCGCCGGACGGCCGCTTCCTGTACGTGAGCAACCGCGGCGACGCGAACGATCTCGTGATCTACGCGGTGAATCAGGCCGATGGGCGGCTGAAGCACGTCGGCCGCCAGTCGAGCCTCGGCAAGACGCCGCGCGAGTTCCTGATCGATCCGACCGGCAAGTGGCTGATCGTCGGCAACCAGGACAGCGATACGTTCTACGTGTTCAGCCGCAATGTCGAAACGGGTCAGCTCGGCCCGAATCCGCAGAAGGTGGCGGTCGGCAAGCCGGTCGACTTCAAGCTGGTGCCGGTGCAGTAAAAGAAAAAGGGCGCTGCCGATGCAGCGCCCTTTTTTTGGGGCGGCCGGTTTCCCGGGGCGCCTGTATCGATTGACGGCGGCCGACCGGCCGCCGCGTTCAGTCGGCCGAGGCCGGCACGAGCACCTCGCGGCTGCCGTTGACGCCCATCGGCGACACGAGCCCGGCCGCCTCCATCTGCTCGACGAGGCGCGCGGCGCGGTTGTAGCCGATGCGCAACTGCCGCTGCACCGACGAGATCGACGCGCGCCGCGTGCGCACGACGAACGCGACGGCTTCGTCGTACAGCGGATCGGCTTCCGCGTCCGGCGCATCGCCGAACAGGTCCTGCGTTGCACCGTCGGCGGCCGGGCCGTCGAGGATCCCTTCCTCGTACTGCGGCTCGCCGAACTGCTTCAGGTACTCGACGACCCGGTGTACTTCCTCGTCGGCGACGAACGCGCCGTGCACGCGCTGCGGATAACCGGTGCCCGGCGGCAGGAACAGCATGTCGCCCATCCCGAGCAGCGATTCGGCGCCCATCTGGTCGAGAATCGTGCGCGAGTCGATCTTCGACGACACCTGGAACGCGACGCGCGTCGGGATGTTCGCCTTGATCAGCCCCGTGATCACGTCGACGGACGGACGCTGCGTCGCGAGGATCAGGTGGATGCCGGCTGCACGCGCCTTCTGCGCGAGGCGGGCGATCAGCTCTTCGATCTTCTTGCCGGCGACCATCATCAGGTCGGCCAGCTCGTCGATCACGACGACGATCAGCGGCAGCGTCGACAGCGGCTCGGGATCCTCGGGCGTCAGCGAGAACGGGTTGCCGATCTTCTTTTCCTTCGCTTCCGCATCGCGGATCTTCTGGTTGAAACCGGCGAGGTTGCGCACGCCGACGGCCGACATCAGCCGGTAGCGCTTCTCCATCTCGCCGACGCACCAGTTCAGCGCGTTCGCAGCGAGCTTCATGTCGGTGACGACCGGCGCGAGCAGGTGCGGGATGCCTTCATAGACCGACAGCTCCAGCATCTTCGGGTCGATCATGATGAGCCGCACGTCCTCGGGCGTCGCCTTGTACAGCAGCGACAGGATCATCGCGTTGATCGCGACCGACTTGCCCGAGCCCGTCGTGCCCGCGACGAGCATGTGCGGCGCCTTCGCGAGATCGGTGACGACCGGGTGGCCGGTGATGTCCTTGCCCATCGCGATCGTGAGCTGCGAGGCCGAGTGCTGGTACTGGCGCGACTCGAGGATTTCCGACAGGCGGATCATCTGGCGCTTCGCGTTCGGCAGTTCGAGGCCCATGCAGGTCTTGCCGGGAATCGTCTCGACGACGCGGATCGACGTCAGGCCGAGGCCGCGCGACAGGTCCTTCATCAGCCCGACGATCTGGCTGCCGCGCACGCCGAGCGCGGGTTCGATCTCGAAGCGCGTGATCACGGGGCCGGCCGACGCGCCGACCACCGTCACCGGCACCTTGAATTCCTGCAGCCGCTGTTCGATCACCTGCGCCGTCTGCGCGAGGTGTTCGTCGGTGATCGTTTCGACGTCGCCGGATGGAGGCTCGAGCAGGTCGAGCGTCGGCAGTTCGACGCTGAACGACGCGGGTGCGTGGAATTCGAATGCGTTCGGGCGCGGTGGGCGCGCGGGGGTGTCGGGGGCTGGGGAGCCTGCTGCGGCAGGTTCGGTTGCCATGGTGGCCGCTTCGGCCGGCGGGGCAGTGGGGATCGCCGGTACGGTCGTGACGGCCGCCGGTGCGGACAGGCTCGCGCCGGGGATTGTTGCTACGGGTTGCGGAGCCGTGGCCGATGGGGCTGCCGGTACTGCGGAGACATTCGACACGGACCAGCTTGCCGGCGACGAGGCCGAGGCGGGCGGGGGGGCGAACGTCGTGGCTTCGATTGCTGCAGGCGCGGAAGCGGTCGACGGAGCCAGCGCCGCGGTGGTTGCGCCGAAGGACGTCAGCGAGCCGGCCGGAGCGACGGGCGAGCTGGCGATCGGTTGCGCTGGAGTCGCTGCGGCGGCGGTGATCGGTGCGACTGCGCCGGAGGACGTTGCCGTCGTGGCGGTAGAGGCCGGCGGCACGGGCAGGCTTGCGGCCGGCTGTGATGCGATTGCGCTGGAGGTACCGTATGTGCCGAATGTCGTACCCGTCGACGAGGTTGACGGGGTGGCCAGATGCGTCGGAGCGAGCGCGGACGACAGTGCAGCGACCGAGCCGGACACAACATTCGCGGGCGTCGTGGTTGCGATCGCCGGCGTGCTCGAACCGGATGTCGAGGCCGTCGGGCTGGCCGTCGACGGCGTCACGGCGGGCGCAACGGGCGATGCGGGTGTCGATGCGCGGGGGAACGAACCGTAAGTCGTGTCCGCAACGCTAACCGGGGGCGCCGACGCGATGGATGCAACGGTCGAAGCCGACGCAGCGCCGGTCACGCCAATCGGTGATGCTGGCGCGACGGATGCAGCGGTCGATGCCGGAGCGGCCGGCTGCGAAATCGAGGTCGACGTAGCGCCGGTCACGCCGAACGAGGATGTCGACGCGGCAGATTCAACGGTGGATGCCGAAGCGGCCGGCTGCGAAAGCGGAGCCGACGAAGCGCCGGTCACGCCAATCGGGGATGCCGGTGCGACGGCTGCAACGGTCGACGCAGCCGGTTGAACCAGCGAACCGGATGCCGTGCCGATCACACCATCCGACGAGGCGGTAACGGTGACAGGCGCAATGCCCGAGGCGGATGCAGGCGCTTGCGCGGTGGAACCGTGGGCGGTGCCGACGAGCGGCGACGCAGTGCTGGCCGAAGCCGTTTGCACGGCGGCAAACGGTTGAGCCGCAACCGGCGATTTCGGCAATTCCGCGGTGACGGGCGTGTTCGTCGTGGCCGGCTGCGCTGTCGAAGGCGTCCACGTCCATGCCGCTGCCGGTGCGGTGCCTTGAGCGATTGCCGACAGCGGCGCCACAGGTTCCACCGTGTCCAGCTTGGCGGCTTCCGGTGCAGCACCCGATCCGGCTGGTGCCGACGCAGCCGCAAACGGCCTGGTTTCGGTACTTGCGCGCGACGTCGCTTCGCCGATCGGCGAAGAGGCGAGGGCCGCGAACGGTGCGATGTTCCCGGCGGGTTTTACGTCGGCGTGTGCATCGACGATACCCTGCGACACGCTTGCCGATGCCGTGCGATCGATTGCGGGAGCCGGTTGCGCCGTGTACGTGTTGCCAGTATCGAGCGATGCCGGCGGCTTGCTCCCGGCGATATCGGGAGCAGCCTCCGTCCCGGGTTGGGCGGACGCGGCATTGGCCGGTTCCGATCCCGTCACGTCCGTCGTCGACTCGGCGACCGGGTTCCAGGCGGACGCGTCGAACGCCGGCGCGGGCGTGATTTCCGCCGCAGGCGCGGCAGGGCCATCGTCGGCGTGCCGGATCTCGTCATCGGCGTGATGCGGGAACGCGGCATCGTCGATGCCGGTATTCCACTGCGCGTGCGGTGCGGTGGCGTCGAACGCCACGGTGCCCGCATCGGCAACCGGTGCATGGACAGCGGGCGCTGCCGGCATGAACGCGTCGAGCACGATCGGTGCGTTCTCGTCGTACGCCGGCGCCGCATCGTGTGCGAGCGGAACACCGGCGTCATGCGCCGCGAGGCCGTGGGCCGCAAAGGCGGTCCCGGTCGGCACGGCCGCTGCTGCCGGCGTTGCAATGCCGGCTGCTGCCGCGGCCATACCGGCCACGGTTGCAGCTGCCGCCGCCGCGTGCCCGGCATCGTCCGACTGCGCAC
>NZ_JAAGPO010000280.1:0-238 GCF_017104825.1 Burkholderia sp. Ac-20345
GAAAAAAAAAAAAAAACCGCCTCATATATCTATCTTACGCTATTAACTCTATACGCGCACCAATGGTATCCTCATTCAGCAACGGATCAAGCTACTTACATGCTAGTACTACGCTATCGTAATGCACAACTAACTTCATAGCTGATATGTTACTTATCCATAATTGCTCAATCTACTCTGACACATTCATAGTATTTCACCGATGAGTAGTACTCTATGCACCTGACTACATTAATGA
>NZ_JAAGPO010000281.1:0-10058 GCF_017104825.1 Burkholderia sp. Ac-20345
CGCGAAAGGCGCGCGGTCGGCGCAGGGCGGGGCCGGATGCGGGCGCTGCACGCCACGGGCCGGCCCGCGCCGGACTCGTGACGATACGTCCGCGTGCGCCGGCGGCCAACCAACGAATGCGCATATGCAAATCAGCGCCGGACCCGGTGGCGTCGGTCGGGCCGGTGGCGAGCACACGAACCGCCGGACCGAGCCGGCAGGGCAGGCGAAATCGCTGCGTCGCTCGCGCAGCCGCCCGGCGTCAGACGCACGGCTGCCGCGACGCTCAATCGGAGCCGGCCGGGCTTTCCTCGATCGAATCGACGCGATCCGGATAGAACGCGAGGTGCCCGCGGATCGCATCGACGGCCGGATACGGCGCCTCGTAGGTCCAGACGGCGTTGACCGCACGCGCGCCGCCGGCCGGGATCGAGTAGTACGCGCAGTCACCCTTGTACGGGCAATAGGTCGAATGATCGGTGCGCTGCAGGAGCGACATGTCGGCGTCCTCGCGCGGGATGTAGAGCACGGCCGGATAGCTGGCTTCGCGCAGCGCCAGCGCGCGGCGCGTATCGGCGACGACCTTGCCGGCCACCTTGACCACGACGCGCCGCGGATGCGGTTCGACCGTGATCGGATGATCGGGGCCCGGCGATTTCACGGGACGAGAAGACGTATCGGGGCGGATCGACATCGTGCGTGTCCTCCAGGAAACGGCGGCGCGACGGTGCCGGGCGGATCCCGGCGCGCCCGTGCCGGCGTGTGCCAGCCGCTACGATGCGCCATTTCGGGAGAGTCTGCAGGGGGCCGGAAGACGGCGGTGCGAGAAGGCCGCCCGGCGCTCGCATGGACGTTTTCATGCACGGGCAGCGGGATGCATCCACGGCGATAAGCAACGCGAAATTAATTGGTAAGCGATCGGCGGGATGCGCGCGAAGATCGGCCGTCGTCATTCGCATGACAGTCCTCTCTCATCTCCGCCACCATGAAGAACGCTTTCGTTTCGCCTGCTGCGCGTCGTGCGCGTGGCATCCGCCATGCCGCGACGGCGCTGCGCTGCATCGCGGCGTCGCTGCTGCTCGCCGGCGCGGCCACGCAGGCACTCGCCGCACCGTCCGGCAAGACGCTCGTGTATTGCACCGAAGGCAGCCCGGCCGGCTTCGATCCGGGCCAGCACACGACGAGCACCGATTTCGACGCGAGCACGTACACGGTCTACAACGGGCTCGTGCAGTTCAAGCGCGGCACGCTCGATCTCGAGCCGTCGCTCGCGACGAGCTGGGACGTGTCGCCCGACCAGCGCACGATCACGTTCCACCTGCGGCGTGGCGTGAAATTCCAGACCACCGCGTGGTTCACGCCGACGCGGCCGTTCCAGGCCGACGACGTCGTCTTCACGTTCCGCCGGATGCTCGATCCCGACGATCCGTTCCGCAAGGCCTATCCGGTCAGCTTCCCGTATTTCAGCGACCTCGGTTTCGACCGCAACGTCGAGCGCATCGACAAGGTCGACGACTACACGGTGCGTTTTGTGCTGAAGACGCCCGACGTCGTGTTCGTGCGCAATCTCGCGATGGCGTTCGCGTCGATCCTGTCGGCCGAGTATGCGTCGCAGCTCGCGGCGCGCCATCGCGAAGCCGACATCAACCAGTTCCCGGTCGGCACGGGGCCATTCCTGCTGCGCACGTACCAGAAGGATGCGCTGATCCGCTACGACGCGAACCCCGACTACTGGAAGCCGGACGACGTGAAGCTCTCGCGTCTCGTGTTCGCAATCACGCCCGATCCGGCCGCGCGCCTGCAGAAGCTGGTGGCCGGCGAATGTCAGATATCGGTGTTCCCGCGGCCGGCCGACCTCGACACGGTGCGGCGCGACCCGAAGCTGACGCTGTTTTCGGGGATGGGCTTCAACGTCGGCTTCGTCGCGTACAACACGCAGCATGCGCCGCTCGATCGCGTCGACGTGCGCCGCGCGCTCGACATCGCGATCGACAAGTCGGCGATCGTGAAGACTGTGTTCAACGGCGACGCGAAGATCGCGACGAACCCGATGCCGCCTTCGCAATGGTCATATAACCCGCGCCTGAAGGATGCGCCGCGCGATCCGGCGGCGGCGAAGGCGCTGCTCGCGCAGGCCGGGTTCCCGAACGGCTTCGACCTGACGCTGTGGGCGATGCCGGTGCAGCGCCCGTACAACCCGAATGCGCAGTTGATGGCGCAGCTGATCCAGCAGGACTGGGCGAAGATCGGCGTGCGCGCGAAGATCGTCAGCTACGAGTGGGGCGAATACAACCGCCGCGCGAAGCACGACGGGCAGCACGACGCGATCCTGTACGGCTGGTCGGGCGACAACGGCGACCCCGACAACTGGCTCGGCACGCTGCTCGGTTGCGACGCGGTGCACGGCAGCAATCTCGCGAAATGGTGCAACCAGGATTTCGAGAAGCTGGTGGACGCGGCGCGTTCCAATGCGGACGTCGCGAAGCGCACGGCGCTGTACGAGCAGGCGCAGGTCGTGTTCAAGGATCAGGTGCCGTTCACGCCGATCGCGACGTCGATCGTGTCGCTGCCGGTGTCCAGGCGCGTGCACGGGCTGACGTTCTCGCCGCTCGGCGGGCACCGCTTCGACGGGGTGTGGCTGGATTGACGGGAGGGCCGCGCGGACGGTGCTTTCGTCCGCGTGGCGTGACGGCGGGAAAGGCCGGCGCGATGCAGTGCGCGCCGGCTGCCGTCAGTGCAGTTCAGTTGAGCGCGACCGCCGCCGCGGCTTCGACCGGCGAGCCTTCGAGCGCGACCGACGGCCGGCCGTCGGGGCCGACCGGCACGTCGCCGGTGAGCGTCGTGCGATAGAGCTGGCGGTCGAAGTCGAGATCGAAGATGTCGACGGGCGCGAGGTGGGCGGTCGCACGGTTGTCCCAGAACGCGATGCTGCGCGGTTCCCACTTGAAGCGGATCGTGAATTCCGGCCGCGTCACGTGTTCCCACAGCAGTTCGAGCAGTGCCTGGCTCTCGCGCGGCGTCAGCCCGACGATCGATTTCAGGAAGCTCGGGCTCACGTACAGCGCGCGTTCGCCGGTCTCTGGATGCACGCGCACGAGCGGATGCTCGGTCACGAGCGGGCGACGTTCGACCGCCTCGTCGAACGCGCCGGTGGCACGCGCACCGGCCGGCGGCGTGAAGCGATGAATGCCGCGCAGGCTGTCGACGAAGCCGCGCAGCGGCGCGGACAGCGTCTCGTACGCGCGCACGAGGTTCGTCCAGTGCGTGTCGCCGCCGTATGGCGGGATCGTCACGCCGCGCAGGATCGACGCCCACGGCGGGTTCACGGCGGCCGTCACGTCGGTGTGCCAGCCGGTCCACGGCCGGCGCACCGGCTCGCCTTCGAAGCGGGTTGCCTTGCGATGCTTCGCGACCGAGTACACGGCTGGATGCCCGTCGACGTGCCCGAACACCGGATGGCCGACCGTCGGCTCGCCGAACTGCGCGGAGAACGCGACATGCTGATCGTGCGTGAGGAACTGCTCGCGGAAGAAGATGACGCGCCATTTCAGCAGCGCGGCGCGGATCGCCGAGATCTGCGGCGTGGTCAGCGGTTGCGTGAGGTCGACGCCGCGGATTTCCGCACCGATGTGGGCGGACAGCGGGATCACGTCGACCGGCTGGGCGGCGGGTTCGAGTAGGGCGCTCATGCGACGCTCCTGGCGGAAGTGAACGGGGCGGAGGGCCGACATCGTTGCGCGTGTGCGCGTCGGTCCGGTGGCGGGGAATGCATGGTCGGTGTCCGGTGGCGGAAAGCGGAGTGGGCGCGGCGGCGCGCACGGAGCGCCGCCGCCGTGGTGCACGGGTGTTATTGCAGCGTCGCGCCGGGCCCCTTCAGCAGGACGCTCTGGCGGCCGTCGATGCCGACCGGCACGTCGCCGTGCACGGTCGCTCGGCGCACGACGCGGCGCGCATCGCCGTAGTCGTTGATCGCGTAGTGCTGCGTCGCGCGGTTGTCCCAGATCGCGACGTCGCCTTCCTGCCAGTTCCAGCGCACGGTGTTCTCGAGGCGCGTCACGTGTTCGTGGAACACCTGCAGCAGGTGCGCGGAATCCTGCGCCGACAGCCCCTTGAGCCGCTGCACGAAATGCCCGAGCACGAGCGTGCGTTCGCCGGTTTCCGGATGGACGCGCACGACCGGGTGCTCGGTTTCGTAGACGGTCGACGTGAACACTTCGCGGTAGCGCTTCAGTTGCGCATCGTCGGCATGCACGTGGGTCGACGCGTAGTCGTACGCGTTGGTATGCAGCGCCCACAGCGTGTCGGCGAGCGCGCGCAGCGGGTCGGGCAGGTTCGTGTACGCGGCGGCCGTATTGGCCCACACGGTATCGCCGCCGAACGGCGGAATCACGACCGCGCGCAGGATCGAGACCTTCGGGTACGCATCGACGAAGGTCACGTCGGTGTGCCACGAATTGGCGCGCGCGCCGTGCGCGGAATCGAGTTCGAGCAGATGCGCGCTGCCGTCGGCGGACGGCACGGTCGGGTGCGCGACGATATTGCCGAAGCGGCGTGCGAATGCTTCCTGTGCGGTGTCGTCGAGATGCTGCTGGCCACGGAAGAACAGCACCTTGTGGCGCAGCAGCGCGGCCTGGATCGCATCGAACGTCGCGTCGTCGAGCGTGCCCGACAGCCGCACGCCGGCGATCTCGACGCCGATCCGGCCGGCGACCTGGCGAAGCTGGAGCGGGGCGGTGGCCGTGCGCGGCGCGGCGTGCGAAGCATGCGAAGACGGGTGAGCGGCGTGCTGGACTTCGGACATCGGGAATCTCCTGGAGTCGGATCGGTCGAGTCTCCATTCAAGCAGGGACCGTGCGGAACCGGAACCGATGAATCGTCACAACCTTAGCGTGTGCGCAGCGACGATCGATATGCGTCGTCATGCTGAGCAATGTGCCGCGTCGTGCGAGCTACCACGCCAGCCGCCATTCGCCGATCCGGTGCGGGCGCGGCGTGTCGATCCGCTTGCCGCCCGGGCGATCGTCGCCCGGCGGGTCGCTGTCGTCGAAATCGGCGAGCACGGTGTCGCGCAGCCGCGCGAATTCCGGCGAATCGCGCCGGCGCGGGCGCGGCAACGCGACATCGACGATGCGTTCGATGCGGCCCGGGCGCGGCGCCATCGTCACGACGCGGTCGCCGAGATACACGGCTTCGTCGACGTCGTGCGTGACGAGGATCATCGTGATGCGCTCCTGTTCCCAGATGCGCAGCAGTTCGTTCTGCATCCGCGCGCGCGTCTGCGCGTCGAGCGCGCCGAACGGCTCGTCGAGCAGCAGCACGCGCGGGCGGTTCACGAGGCCGCGCGCGATCGCGACGCGCTGCGCCATCCCGCCCGACAGCTGGTTCGGATACGCATGCTCGAAGCCGTTCAGCCCGACGAGCGCGATGTGATCCGCGACCGCGCGCCGCTTCGCGGCCGCGTCGAGCGGCGCGTTGCGCAGCGCGGCCTCGATGTTCTGCGCGACGGTCAGCCACGGGAACAGCCGGTGATCCTGGAACACGATCCCGCGCTGCAGCGACGTGTCGCGCACGCGCTCGGCGCCGGCCCGGATCTCGCCCGAGTAGTCGGCATCGAGCCCGGCGATCAGCCGCAGCAGCGTCGACTTGCCGCAACCGCTCGCGCCGACGATCGTGACGAATTCGCCGGCGCGCACGTGCAGCGACACGTCGTCGAGGACGGCGAGCGCGGCGCCGCGTTGCGCGTAGTGCTTGCTCACGTGGAGGATGTCGAGCGAATCGGAGGCGAGGGTCGTCATGGCGGTGCGAGAAAGGTGTGGCGGGGAAGGAAGGGGCGCTCAGCGCGGCAGGTCGCCGCGCCGGGCCAGCACCTTGCGTTCGATCGCACGCGCGATCGCGTTCAGGGCCCAGCCGGTCACGCCGACGACGATGATCCCGAACAGCACGAGATCCATCCGGAACTGCTCGCTGCCGTCGATCAGCGTGTTGCCGATGCCGCTGCCGGCGACCAGCAGGTATTCGGCGCCGAGCGTTGCGAGCCATGAATAGATCAGCCCGAGATACAGCCCGGTGAAGATCGACGGCAGCGCGGCCGGCAGGATCACGTAGCGCACGAGCTGGAGCCGCGAGTAGCGCAGCGCGCGGGCGACGTCGACATACGCGCGCGGCACCGCGTGAATGCCGTCGCAGGTGTGCGCGGCGACGGGCAGCAGCGCGGCGAGCGACAGGAACACGACCTTGGCGACGTCGCCGAGGCCGAACCACACGGAAATCAGCGGAATCCATGCGAACAGCGAGATCTGCTTGAACGTGTCGAAGCTCGGGCCGACCATCCGCGCCGCGACGCGCGACAGCCCGAGCGCGGCGCCGAGCAGCAGCCCGCCCGTCGCACCGAGCGCGAAACCGCAGGCTTCACGCGCGAGCGACGCGGACAGCGCGCGGCCGAGTGCGCCGCTCGTGGCCTGCGCCCACGCGGTACGCAGCACGTCGCCCGGGCCGACCAGCAGCCCGCTGCTCACGAGGTGCGCGGAAGCGATCGCCCACCACAGCGCGAACGCGACGAGCGGCAGCACGAAGCCGCGCCAGTCGGGCGCATGCAGGCGGCGGGCGGCCGTGGCGGCCGGCGAGGTAGCGTCCGGCGAGGCGGAATGCGTCACGGGTGAATCTCCTTCGATTGCTCGGGCAGGGGCGGCGGTTCAGCCGCGGAACGCGGACGGCACGCCGCGGCGCAAGCGCGCTTCGAGCGCATCGAGCAGCCGGTTGATCAGCAGGCCGACCGCCCCGACGACGATCACGGCCGCCATCACGAGGTCGAGCTGGAACAGTTGCCGCCCGTACACGATCAGGTAGCCGAGCCCTTCGGACGACGCGACGAGCTCGACGACGACGAGCGCGAGCCACGACTTCGTGAACGCGAGCCGCACGCCGGTCGCGAGCGTCGGGATCGCGGCGGGCAGCACGACGTGCACGATGCGTTGACGACGCGTGTAGCCGAATACGCGTGCGACTTCGTCGAGCGCGGGCGGGGTCTGGCGAAACCCTTGCAACGTGCTCAGCGTGACGGGGACGAGCGCCGCATGCGCGATCAGCAGGTACTTGAGCGGTTCGCCGACGCCGACGAGCAGCAGCAGGAACGGCAGCCAGCCGAGCACCGGAATCTGCACGAGCGCGTTGAAGCTCGGCAGCACGTAGGCTTCGAGCGTGCGCGACAGGCCGATCGCGACGCCGGTCGCGAAACCGAGCAGCGTGCCGGCGGCGAACCCGACCAGCACGCGCTGCAGGCTGATCAGCGTGTGGCGCACGAGATCGCCGCTCGTCGCGAGATCCGCGAGCGCGTCGAACACGCGTTCGGGCGGCGGGAGGATCTGCGGCGCGATCCAGCCACGCGCGCTGCCGACGCTCCACAGAGCGAACAGCAGCGCAGGCAGCAGCCACGGTGCGAGCCGCCACGACCACCGTTTCACGACCGCCGCACGGTGCGGCGGCACGGCGAGCGCATGGCGCCCGGATGACGGGATGGAAAACGCGGTGTCGCTCATCGGGGCGGGTCCGGGTCAGGAGAGGGGCTTGCCGGCCGCGTCGTAGCGTTGCCAGTAGCTTTCGAGCTTCAGCGTGCGCAGCGCATTGTCGAGATACTTCGGCTCGAACCAGCCATCGACGTCGACCGGCTGGCGGATCAGCTTCAGCGCCAGCGCGTCCTGCGCGACGGATTTGTAGCGCGCGACGACGAACGGATCGATCAGCGGCGACAAGCGATCCTTCAGGCGCTGGTTCGCATAGTCGGCCTGCCACGACGAAACCGGTACGCCGCTTTTGGCCCACAGCTTGAACAACGCATCGCGGTTCGCTTCATCGGACGACCATTGCGCGCCCTTCACGAGCGCGTTGACGACGCGCTGCACGATGTCCGGATGCGCGCGCTCGAAATCGTCGAGCACGAGCAGGTGGGTCTGGCGCGTGAGTTGCGGGCCGTCGTTCTGCGATTCGTAGATGATCTTCGCGAGCCCCGCGTCGCGCAGCTTGTACAGCTGGTAGTCGCCTACCGACGCGTCGATGCCTTTCGACGCGAGCGCGGCGAGCGAGCTCGCGGAGTCGAGGTTGATCACGCGCAGGTCGCGTTCGCCGAGGCCGTTTTTCGCGAGCGCGTTGTCGGCGACGAGCTGCAGGTTCGTGCCGCGGAAGATCGATACGCGGCGGTCCTTCAGGTCCTTGATCGAGCGGATGGTGGAGTCGGGCGGCACCGCGATCTTGACGCCCGAGCGCACGCTCGCGGCGAGCAGCAGGCGCGTCTTGATCCCGTTCGCCCGCGCGAGCACGGCGGGCAGATCGCCCTGGTACGCGAAGTCGAGCGCCTTGTTGGCGATCGCCTCGTTGACGGCCGGCCCCGCGCCCTTGAAGAACAGCCATTGCACCTTGATGCCGTCGGCCGCGAACTCCTTTTCGACCAGTTGCTGAAGTTGCGCGGTGGCGGCGCTCGATCCGCCGAACGTCGGCGGATCGCCGGCGCCTTGCTGGGCGACGCCGATGCGGATGGTGGCGGGCTTGTCGGCGTGCGCGGCGGCGGCCGGCAACGCAAAGATGGATGCGATCAGCAGCGATCGAAGCAGGCGCAGTGGAAGCATGAATCGATGATCCGGAACGTTGGGGAGCGAGGCCGGGCCGTAGCCCGTCGGCGCATTCTCGATGACGTGCCGGGGCCGGACAAGAAACGATTTGAACTATGCTTATCGCCGCTTTGCGGGTTGCCGCGCCGGGCGTTTCGTTCCATATGAACGAGAATCGCATTCACATGCATAGGACATTTATTCAGGATTCCAATCATGTCGATTGAAACCGGATGCCGAATCAGGAAATCGCCGATTGGAAAATCGCGATGGCGACGAGCGTGAATTCGCGTGGGGATCGCTTGCAGGATCAGGGCGGGAAAACGGGGCCGGGTAATTGGGGAAATGTGATGCGGGCCCGCCATGATTGCCGGGACGGCTGGTCGGGCGGGGCGCGGCGGGCGCATGTGAAGCGCCCCGGCATGCCGGTAAATCGAATGGAAACGGTTCGGTTACCGGTCGGTAAATCATGCTCCGCAACAGTCGCCATGCCTGTTCCGATACGCGAACCATTCGATGTGATGTGAGAAAAAATGACCGCAAATGAACGGAATCGCTTTCATCGTTGCACGGTGAAATCCATAAATGCATTCCGACGCCAAATAATTTGAATTCGCCTGAAAAATTGTCTATACCCTAGACGAATCAGCGCGGTTGCATCGTGCGGGGAAGCCCGCACCAGGAATGCAGGCACGCAACGACCGATGTCGTCGTTGCACACCGCGTGTTGCAGTAGTCGAGAGGATTCCGGGGGATGCGAGCGACCTTGTGCCAGGGGCGCACGCATGGATAGCAATGGGCGAATGCCCTGCGCAACCACCGGAGCAACGGAGCGTCTTTGCGTTCAACGGTCGGTCCCGACCCGTTACACGGAGGTTGCCATGCTGCAATACGTCAAGTCCCTGCTGCGTGACGAACGCGGCGTCAGCTCGCTCGAATACGCCGTGCTGGCCGGTATCGTCGTCGTCGCGCTGGCGGCGGTCGGCGTGATCCTCAGCAGCACCAGCGGCGGCTTGCCGAGCGTGTTCACGACACTGATCAACAAGGTGACGAGCCTGATCTGATCCACTGAACCCGCGCGCCACCGACGAACACCGGGATCTGCAGCGGTAGGCCGTATCCGGCCGGGGCGTGTCGACGGACGGCTCTCCCATGCTCACTCTCGTGCAGTCGGTGGCCACGGTCTTGCTGGCCTCGCTCGCCGCGCAGGATCTGCGCGACCGGCGCTTGTCCAATCGCGCGGTGCTGGCGTTCGCGGCGCTGTATTTCGTCGCGGCGGCGCTCGCGCGAGACGGGTTCGCGCCGCTGGCGGGCCATGTCGCGACCGGCGCGGCGATGCTGCTGCTGTTCTGCGGCATGCGCCACGCGGGCTGGATCGGCGGAGGCGACGTCAAGCTGGCGGCGGCGGTATTCCTGTGGGCCGGTCCGGCACTGGCGTTTCCGGTGCTGACGGGCGTCGGCGCGTGCGGTGCGTTGTGT
>NZ_JAAGPO010000282.1:0-238 GCF_017104825.1 Burkholderia sp. Ac-20345
GAAAAAAAAAAAAAAACTAACCAAAATACCGTTCTTCAACTTCTGTAACATTTCCATATACCTGGTCCAGATTTCTTCGCTTAAATCCTCTCTCCTGACGAACGTCTATTCGTTCTAGCATACTCTTCGTATCACCTCGCTCCACCTCTTCAGTGCGCATGCCTTCACCTATTCCTTGTGGCTGTGCAGGACGCGCGATCTCCTCCTAAGTATCCGGTGTGTGTTTTGTCTCCTCATT
>NZ_JAAGPO010000283.1:0-9991 GCF_017104825.1 Burkholderia sp. Ac-20345
TCGCGCTCGCGACACTCGCCGGCCACCGCCGTGATGCGCTGTGGCAAGCGGTTGCCGCGGCCCCCGAACGCGACCTGCTCGCGACCGCGCCGATCGACGAACCCGAGAAGCCCGCACTCGGCGCGCCGTCGGAAGCCGACGATATCCTCGCCGACTATCACACCACCGGCCTCACGCTGAACCGCCACCCCGTCGCGCTGCTGCGGCCCGAACTGCGCGCGCGGCGGCTGTCGTCCGCGGCCGAACTGCACGACCGGCCCGACGGCCGGCTCGCACGCGCGTGCGGGCTCGTGACCGCGCGGCAGATGCCGGGCACCGCGAAAGGCGTGATGTTCATGACGCTCGAGGATGAAACGGGCTGCGTGAACCTGATCGTCCGGCCCGAGCTGCTCGCGCGGCAGCGCCGCGAAACCCTCGATTCGCGGCTGCTTGCCGCGTCTGGCGTATGGCAGGTCGCGAGCGACGTGAGGCACCTCGTCGTGCAGCACTTCGAGGATCTGACGCCGCTGCTGGGCGGCCTGCGCACGTCGAGCCGCGAATTCCATTGACGCCCCGTGGGGGGGCGGCGCGCCTGCCGTCATCCGTGCATACCAGTCGGCTCAACTGGTTCTATTCAGGTCTCATATTCGCTCCCAAAACCTGGCCGAACCGAGCACTGGAACTGTCCCCTTGCATACCAATCCGGGTAAATCCCTATCCTTCACTTCGTTGTAAACAAAGGGTTTGTCGGAACTAAAACGCTTGCCGGGCAAGGCTTTCGGCGATTTCCGCACCGCTAATACCAGTTCGTTGACTGGTATTATGGTGGTTATATAATGCCCTCACTTTCGACGGCCTGCGGTCGTCGTCCGACACCCGGAGGCACATGGAAACCGGCTGGTCCGAACTGGCGCCCGATCCCCTCAGCGACACGCCGCTCTATCTGCAACTCGCCCGCAATCTGGCGAGCGCGATCCACGCCGGCGCGTGGCGGGCCGGCGAGGCGCTGCCGTCGGAGCGGCTGCTGTCGGTGTCGGTCGGCGTGTCGCGGATCACGGCCCGTCGCGCACTCGCGCTGCTGGTCGAGCAGGGGCTGATCAAGCGGGCGCGCGGGGCAGGCAGCTTCATCACGCCGCGCGTCGCCGATCCGCTGTCGCGTCTCGTCGGCTTCACCGCGAAGATGCAGCAGCGCGGCTTCGTGCCCGATTCGGTGTGGCTGTCGCGCACGCTGCGCGCGGCAAACCGCGACGAGATCACGCGTCTCGGCCTCGCGCCCGGCGCGACGGTGGCGCGGCTCGAACGGCTGCGCCGCGCGGACGGCATCGTGATGGCCGTCGAGCACTCGACGCTGCCGGCCGCGGTGGTGCCCGATCCGCAGGTGCTCGGCGCATCGCTGTACGAATACCTCGAAGCGCGCGGCATGACGGTCGTGCGCGCGCTGCAGCACTTTCGCGCGGCGAACGCGACGCACGCGATCGCGAAATGGATGGCGGTGAAGCCGGGCTCGGCGCTGCTGGTGATCACGCGGATCGGCTATGGTGCCGACCAGCGCGCGATCGAAGTGAGTGAAACGTATTGCCGCGACGACTACTATGACTTCGTCGCCGAACTGAAACGCTGACGCGCGAGACTCCCCGCGCGCGGCAAGCGTGAAGTAACGACACGAATTTGCAAATCACGACGCGGATGCCCGCGTCACCAGATCATCAAGAGAACGTCATGCTGACTGGAAACATCCTTACCCCCGACGGCTGGATTCACGGTTCGCTCGATAGCGAGAACGGCCGCATCACGACGCTCGACGGCAAGCCCGTCGATCCCGCGAAGAACGACGCGCCTTACATCCTGCCCGGCTTCATCGACCTGCACGTGCACGGCGGCGGCGGCGCCGACGTGATGGAAGGCGGCGACGCGATCGAGACGATCGCCCGCACGCATGCGCAATTCGGCACGACGAGCCTGCTCGCGACGACGATGACCGCGCCGCGCGACGAGCTGATGAAAGTCGTCGGCAACCTCGGCAGCGTCGCGCGCACCCGCACGCCGGGCGGCGCGCGCGTGCTCGGCGTGCACCTCGAAGGCCCGTACATCAACCCGGGCAAGCTCGGCGCGCAGCCCGACGCGGCCGTGTCGGCCGTGCTCGACGAAGTGCTGAAGTACCTGTCGATCGCGCCGATCCGCGTCGTCACGCTCGCACCGGAAATCGCCGGCCATATCGAGATCATCGGCGAGATGGCCGCGCGCGGCGTGCGCGTGCAGCTCGGCCATTCGCTCGCGACCTACGACGACGCGGTGGCCGCGCTCAAGCACGGCGCATGCGGCTTCACGCACCTGTTCAACGCGATGTCGCCGCTGCATCACCGCAACCCGGGCCTGGTGGGCGCGGCGCTTGCTCATGCCGAATACGCGGAAATCATCCCCGACCTGCTGCACGTGCACCCGGGCGCGATTCGTGCTGCGCTGCGCGCGATCCCGCGCCTGTACGTCGTGACCGACAGCACGTCCGCAACGGGCATGCCCGACGGCGAATACCGGCTCGGCAGCCAGCACGTGACGAAGTGCCTCGGCGGCGTGCGCCTCGCCGACGGCACGCTCGCCGGCAGCACGCTGACGATGGACCAGGCGCTGCGCAACCTCGTGTCGCTCGGCCTGCCGATCGCCGACGTGTCGAACCGGATGTCGCGCTACGCGGCCGACTACCTCGGCGTCACCGATCGCGGCCGCCTCCAGCGCGGCGCATGGGCCGACCTCGCGGTGTTCGATCGCGACCTGAACCTCACCGCGACCTACGTCGAAGGAGAATCGATTGTCGAATATGCTTAAGGAAGCGCGCGAGTCCGCCCAGGTCGTCGCCGCGCAGATCGCCGACACCACGCGCGTCGAAGCGCTCGCCGGCCAATTGCTCGATCACCCGCCGGCCGTCGCGCTGACGGTCGCGCGCGGCAGCTCGGATCACGCCGCGAGCTATTTCGCGAGCCTGACGATGAGCCGCCTCGGCGTGCCGGTCGCGTCGCTGCCGATGTCGGTCGCGACGCTGCAGCAGGCGCCGCTGAAGGTACAGGACCAGCTCGCAATTGCCTTCTCCCAGTCGGGCAAGAGCCCCGATCTCGTCAATACGATGGCCGCGCTGCGCGAAGCCGGCGCGCGCACCGTCGCCGCCGTGAACGTGCTGCCGTCGCCGCTCGCCGACGCATGCGAGCACCAGTTGCCGCTGCTCGCCGGCCCCGAACTGTCTGTCGCCGCGACCAAGAGCTATATCGCGATGCTGTCGCTGTCCGCGCAGATCGTCGCGTACTGGCAGCGCGACGCCGCGCTGATGACCGCGCTGCGCGGCCTGCCCGACGTGCTCGCGCAGGCCGGCCGGCTCGACTGGTCGCAGGCCGTTGCCGCGCTGGCCGGTGTCGAGCGGATGATCGTGATCGGCCGCGGCCTGGGCCTCGCGATCGCGCAGGAAGCCGCGCTGAAGCTGAAGGAAACGTCCGGCATCCAGGCCGAGGCGTTCTCGAGCGCCGAAGTCCGTCACGGCCCGATGGAGCTGATCGACCGCGACTATCCGCTGCTCGTGTTCGCCCCGCGGGGGCCCGAGCAGGCCGGCCTGCTGCAGCTCGCCGCCGATATGCGCGCCCGCGGCGCCGCCGTGCTGCTCGCGGCGCCCGCCGGCACGCCCGGCGCGACGCTGCCGCTCGCGCAATCCGCCCATTCGGCGCTCGACCCGATCGCCGCCATTCTTTCGTTCTACGTGATGGCGGCGGATCTCGCCGTTGCGCGCGGCCGCAATCCCGACACGCCGCGCCACCTGAACAAAGTCACCGAAACGCACTGATAGCCGAGACAGCCGATGAGACGCGCCGAGGAGTCCCAGTTGAAGAGCCCCACCCACGATCAGATCGTCCTGCTAGCCCCGTTGACGGGGCCGATCGTCGCGCTGGCCGACGTGCCCGATCCGGTGTTCTCCGGCGGGATGTTCGGCGACGGCATCGGCATCGACCCGCTCGCGGGCCAGCTCGTCGCGCCGTGCGCGGGCGTCGTGTCGCATCTCGCGCGCACGGGCCACGCGGTGACGATCACGACGCCGCAAGGCGCGGAAGTGCTGCTGCACATCGGCATCGACACCGTCGAGCTGAACGGGCAGGGCTTCATCGCGCACGTCGAGGCCGGCGCGCGTGTCGAGGCGGGCACGCTGCTGATCGAGTTCGACCAGGATGCGGTGGCGCGCAGCGCGCATTCGCTCGTGTCGGTGATCGCGATCGCAAACTCGGATGCGTTCGAGGTCGTCGACCGCGCCAGCGGCTTCGCGACGGCCGGCGAGACGCCGTTGCTCGCGCTGCGCGGCAAGGGCGAAGCGGCCGTGCAGGCGGCGCAAACCGGCGCCGCGGCGCAGAACGAAGTGCGCCGTGAAATCGTGCTGGCGCAACCGGGCGGCCTGCATGCGCGGCCGGCCGCGCGGGCACGCGAAGCCGTGCGCGGGTTCGACGCGACCGTCGACGTGCTGTTCGACGGCCGCAAGGCATCGATCGCGAGCGTCGTCGGCCTGCTCGGCCTCGGCGCCGGCGAAGGCGCGACGGTCGAACTGGTCGGCCGTGGCGCGCATGCGCAGCAGGCTGTCGATGCGGTCGAGCACGAGCTGCTGCGCGAAGCGCACGGCGAAGTGGAGGAAAAACCGGCGCGGCTGAGGTCGCCCGCACCGCAGATGGTTGCAAACAAAGTCGGCGCCCCCATCGATCCGAACACGCTCGCGGGCGTGTGCGCCGCGCCCGGCATCGCGGTCGGCACGCTGGTGCGTCTCGACGATGCGGAAATCGTGCCGCCCGAGCAGGCCTCCGGCACGCCGGCCACGGAAAGCCGCCAGCTCGACCAGGCGCTGAAGGCCGTCGACGCAGAACTCGACGAAACGGTGCGCAACGCATCGGCGCGCGGCGCGGTCGGCGAAGCGGGCATTTTCGCGGTGCATCGCGTGCTGCTCGAGGACCCGACGCTGATCGACGCGGCGCGCGACCTGATCAGCCTCGGCAAGAGCGCGGGCTTCGCATGGCGCGCGACGATCCGCACGCAGATCGACACGCTGTCGAAGCTCGACGATGCGCTGCTCGCCGAACGCGCGGCCGACCTGCGCGACATCGAGAAGCGCGTGCTGCGCGCGCTCGGCCACACGAACGGTGCCGCGCGTGCGCTGCCCGACGAGGCCGTGCTCGCGGCCGAGGAATTCACACCGTCCGACCTGTCGTCGCTCGATCGCCAGCGCGTGACCGCGCTCGTGATGGCGCGCGGCGGCGCGACGTCGCACGCGGCGATCATCGCGCGGCAGCTCGGCATTCCGGCGCTGGTCGCGGTCGGCGATGCGCTGTACGCGATTCCGGACGGCACGCAGGTCGTCGTCGATGCGAGCGCGGGCCGGCTCGAACATGCACCGACCGCACTCGATGTCGAACGTGCGCGGCACGAGCGCCAGCGCCTGGACGGCGTGCGCGAGGCGAACCGGCAACTGGCCGGTGAAGCCGCCGCGACGGTCGATGGCCGCGCGATCGAAGTCGCCGCGAACATCGCGACGCTCGACGACGCGAACACCGCGGTCGACAACGGCGCCGACTCGGTCGGCCTGCTGCGCACCGAACTGATGTTCATCCATCGCCAGGTCGCACCGTCCGTCGTCGAACACCAGCAGAGCTACCAGTCGATCGTCGACGCACTGCAGGGCCGCACGGCGATCATCCGCACGCTCGACGTCGGCGCCGACAAGGAAGTCGACTACCTGACGCTGCCGCCCGAACCGAACCCGGCGCTCGGCCTGCGCGGCATCCGCCTCGCGCAGGTGCGCCCCGATCTGCTCGACGACCAGTTGCAGGGCCTGCTCGCGGTGAAGCCGTTCGGCGCGGTGCGCATCCTGCTGCCGATGGTCACCGACGCGGGCGAACTCGTGCGGCTGCGCAAGCGCATCGACGAATTCGCGCGTGCACAGGGTCGCACCGAGCCGATCGAGGTCGGCGTGATGATCGAGGTGCCGTCGGCCGCGCTGCTGGCCGACCAGCTCGCGCAGCACGCGGATTTCCTGTCGATCGGCACCAACGACCTGACGCAGTACACGCTCGCGATGGATCGCTGCCAGGCCGACCTGGCCGCGCAATCCGACGGCCTGCATCCGGCCGTGCTGCGCCTGATCGACATCGCGGTGCGTGGCGCCGCGAAGCACGGCAAGTGGGTTGGCGTGTGCGGCGCGCTCGGCGGCGATCCGCTCGCGGTGCCGGTCCTGGTGGGCCTCGGCGTGACCGAACTGTCGGTCGACCCCGTATCGGTGCCGGGCATCAAGGCGCGTGTGCGCCGTCTCGATTACCAGTTGTGCCGTCAGCGCGCGCAGGATCTGCTCGCGCTCGATTCGGCACAGGCGGTAAGGGCAGCAAGCCGCGAGGTCTGGCCGCTCGACTGAGCGTCGACGGCAGGTTCGCGACCGGTTTCAAGACGAAAGCAATTAGGTCAACGACGATTAACGACGAGACAAGGATTGGAGGACTGAATGAACGGGAATCCGTTTCTGAAAATACAGGGCCTGGGCCGGGCGCTGATGCTGCCGATCGCGGTATTGCCGGTTGCCGGCATCCTGCTGCGACTCGGCCAGCCGGACGTGTTCAACATCAAGATGATCGCCGACGCCGGCGGTGCGATCTTCGACAACCTGCCGCTGCTGTTCGCGATCGGCGTGGCGGTCGGGTTCGCGAAGGACAACAACGGCGTGGCTGCGCTCGCGGGCGCGATCGGCTACCTGATCGAAACCGCGATCATGAAGGACATCGATCCCAAGCTGAACATGGGCGTGCTGTCCGGGATCATCGCGGGTGTGGTCGCGGGCCTGCTGTACAACCGCTATAAAGACATCAAGCTGCCGGACTACCTTGCGTTCTTCGGCGGCAAGCGATTCGTGCCGATCATCACGGGCCTGGTCTGCGTGATACTCGGCATCGCGTTCGGGTACGTCTGGCAGCCGGTCCAGCATCTGATCGACGCGGCCGGCCAATGGCTGACGACGGCGGGCGCGATCGGTGCGTTCGTGTTCGGCTTCCTGAACCGCCTGCTGCTCGTCACGGGCCTGCACCACATCATCAACTCGCTCGCGTGGTTCGTGTTCGGCAACTTCACGCCGCCCGCCGGCGGCGAGATCGTGCACGGCGACCTGCACCGCTTCTTCGCGGGCGACCCGACCGCGGGCACCTTCATGGCCGGCTTCTTCCCGATCATGATGTTCGGCCTGCCGGCCGCATGTCTCGCGATGCTGCACGAAGCGCCGAAGGAGCGCCGCGCGATGGTCGGCGGCCTGCTGTTCTCGATGGCGCTCACGTCGTTCCTGACCGGCGTGACCGAGCCGATCGAATTCAGCTTCATGTTCCTCGCACCGGTGCTGTACGTGATTCACGCGGTGCTGACGGGGCTGTCGCTCGCAATCTGCCAGATCCTCGGCGTGAAGCTCGGCTTCACGTTCTCGGCCGGCGCGATCGACTACGTGCTGAACTACGGGCTGTCGACGAAGGGCTGGATCGCGATTCCGCTCGGCATCGCGTACGGCGCCGCGTACTACGGGCTGTTCCGCTTCTTCATCCGCAAGTTCAACATGGCGACGCCGGGCCGTGAGCCGGCATCGGCCGATGCGGCCGAGGAGTCGTACGCGTCGGGCGGCTTCGTCGCGCCGGCTGCCGCCGCACCGCGCGCGCAGCGCTACATCGCCGCGCTCGGCGGGGCAGGCAACCTGTCGGTCGTCGACGCGTGCACGACGCGCCTGCGCCTGACCGTCGTCGATCCGGAGAAGATCTCGGAGCCGGAACTGAAGTCGATCGGCGCGCGCGGCGTGCTCAAGCGCGGCGGCAACAGCGTGCAGGTGATCATCGGACCTGAAGCAGACATCATTGCCGACGAGATGCGTGCGGCAATCGGCAGCGGCGCGGCAGGCGCAGCATCGACTGCGACGGCTGCCGCGGCACAGCCCGTCACGGGCGCGGCCGCCGGCCCGCTCGATCCGGAGCCGACGCGCTGGCTCGCGGTGTTCGGCGGCGCGACCAACGTCGTGTCGCTCGACGCGATCGCGACCACGCGCTTGCGTGTGGTCGTGCGCGATCCGTCGGCGGTCGATCGCGATCGTCTCGGTGCGCTCGACGTCGCGTGGGTGTCGCTCGACACGTTCCACATCGTCTGCGGCAACGCGGCGGCACGCTATGCCGAACAGCTCGGCGCGCGCCTGCCGCCGTCGGGCAGCGGGGCGGCCGTACAACCGGCCTGACGCGATGAAGCCGGCCTGATCCGCGATGCGGGTTCGGGCCGGCCGGCAAAACGAAAACGGCTTGCGATGCGTCGCAAGCCGTTTTTCTTTGGTGCGGGCGATAGCGCGATGCAAGTGTCCGCATCGCGCGTCGCCTGGTTACTCAGACGTTCAGGGATTCGTCAGCGTGAAGGTCGGCTTCCGGTAGCCGACGCCGGCCCGGTCGAGCTTCGGCAGTTCGCGTTGCGTGAGCAGCGTCGCGAAGCCGGCCCAGTCGCGTTGCAGCGCGGCCGTGTCGACGTGATGCGTATCGCCGCGCTTGAAGCGCACGCCGGCCGCATACGGCAGCTCCCAGTCGGCGCGGTGCCAGGCGCGCTCGGCCAGCGCAAGCAGCCGCGGATAGGCCATGTATTCGAGGAAGGTGTCGTTGCGCATCACCTCGCCCCACGCCTGCCCCTGCATGCCTTCGAGGCGCGGCGCGGGGCCCGTGCCCGTGACCTCGAACGTGTTGCCGTCACGGTCGCCCATCACTTCGGCGTTCTGCGGCAGGTTCTCGGGCGCGAGCGAGAACACCTTGTACTCGTCCGTCGCGTGCGAGCCCCAGTAGTAGCCGCGCTCGCGCGGGTTGAGCGTGTACGGGAAGTCGAAGTACAGGTAGTCGGGCAGCGCGAGCACCGTCTGGTAGCCCTTGCCGCTCAGGTCGCGCGCGCTGTCCGATGCGCCCCAGAAGATCGTGTCCCACAGCGACACCATCACGTGGCGCGTGCTGAAATCCTGCGGCCCGTTCGCATGCTTGATGCCGTCCTGCCACGCGGCCATCGTGTCGATCCCGTTCGCGTTGACCGCCGCGCTCACCTGTTGCGCGAAACGCGTCGGCAGCTCGTCGATCGACTTGATCTCGCCGCGCTGGAGCAGCGCCGTGCACGCGGGCGAACGCGCCCACGGCTTGTCCTGCGCGGCGAGATCGATGCGCCCCTTGTTCGGATCGGTGCCGTTCAGCGGCTGGAAGCCCCCGCCGAGGAAGATGTTCTTCGCCTCGTCGCCGCCGTAGTGCCAGGTGTGCAGCGGCGCCTGCGCGTCCGCATGCATCGCCGCGATCTCGCGGATCACCTTCGACGCGAAATTGAGCGCGCCCGGCACGCACGGGTTCAGGTCGCTGCGCCGGTCGTAGAACTGCACCGTCGTCAGGTTCGACGTGTCCTGCGGATCGAGCAGCCGGTATGCGTTCGCTTCCTGCTCGCGGCCGGCCGCATGCAGCCGGTTGTAACGTGCCTCCATCGTCACGACGGCCGCGCGCGCATGCGCGGGCATGTCGATCTCCGGGATGATCTCGACGAAATGCGCGGCCGCGTAGCGCACCAGTGACACGTAGTCGTCGCGGCTCAGGTAGCCGCCGCCCGAGCGGTTGTCCGGGCCGGAGCCGAGTTGCGGCAGCAGGCAGCGCATCTCGCTCGGGTCGTGGCAGCGGCGCGAGCCGATCGCTGTCAGCTCGGGCAGGCCGGGAATCTCGATGCGCCAGCCCTCGTCGTCGGACAGATGCAGGTGCAGGCGGTTGAGCTTGTACGCGCTCATCTGGTCGATCAGGCGGCGCAGCGTCGCCGGGTGCTTGAAGTTGCGCGCGAGATCGACGTGCATCCCGCGATGCGTGAAGCGCGGCGCATCCTCGATGAGCATCGCCGGGATCGGTCCGCCGCCGGCGGGCACGAGCGAGTAGAGCGTCTGCACGCCGTAGTAGAGGCCGGCGCGATCGAAGCCTTCGATCAGCACGCCGCG